>JAEWZA010000242.1 GCA_023395575.1 Bacillota bacterium | reverse complement strand
CGGAGTGCTATTCTCCCACTTTGCATATAATGTTATGTTTTGTGTTACTGTATCAGTTGCAAAATCCCATGCATTTATACATTCTGCTTCTTTATACCAGCCTTTAAATTCATATCCTGTTTTAATTGGATTCTCAGGCTGGGTTATTGTACTTCCATAATCAACAATTTGATTTATAATGGTACTTCCACCCTGAGAGTCAAAAACTATGTTCTGAGAAAAATTGGCCTTCAAGTCATAACTGTTACCCGCAACCAAATTGTAAGTTAAACTATCCGATATGTTGGTACCTGCTTGCGTCCAACTGGCAAATACACTTCCCGTATGAGGAACAGCTACAACATAAAATTGGAATACTGAGTTCCTTGTTAGTTCAACATAACCGTTTCCATTAGAACTTATATCAATATTTTTATTAGACACATTCACTTTAATCTCTTGTAAATAATTATCATTACATTTTAAATAATCCAGACCCTTATTTTTGCTTAAGTCTAGTGCAGTTAATTTATTAGTATAGCACCAAACAGTTTTCAAATTAGTATTTTTAGAAATGTTCAAAGAAGTAAGCTTATTTGAATAGCACCATAATTCCGTCAGCAACTCATTATTACTCACATCCAGACCAGTTAAATTGTTAAACTGACAGTGTATAGTTGTCAAAGCAGTATTATTGCTTACATCAAGCTCAGCTAGTTGATTTGAACTGCAATCTAAACTAGTTAACAGCTTATTTTGGCTTACATTAAGCTCTTGGAGCTGATTTGATTGGCATGCCAGCTGTACCAAAGCTATATTTTTATCAACCGTAAGCTCACTAAGCTGATTTGAATAGCATCGCAAATATGCTAGTTCTACATTTGTACTAACATCTAATGCCGTCAATTGGTTTCCATAGCAGTACAGTTCTTTTAATGCTGTATTAGCACTTACATCTAACTGGCTCAGCTTATTTTCTTGACAATACAAATAAACTAAACTGGTATTTGTGCTTAAATCCAGAGAGCTTATCTGATTTGAGTAGCAAGCTAAAGAACTAAGCAAGACATTTTTGCTTACATCTAATTGTGTAAGTTTATTTGTATCGCAAACTAGCTTGGTCAGCGCAATATTATTTTGTAAATTTAATTCTGTCAGTTGATTAGAATAGCACCGTAAATCAGTCAATGCCGTATTTTTACTTACATCTAAGGTTGTCAATTTATTTGTATCACATTGCAGATAAGTCAATTCGGTATTCTTGCTCACATCTAGTTCTGTAAGCTTGTTTAAATCACATCTTAATGAAGTCAATTTTGTATTTAAACTAACATCTAGTTCCTCTAGAGGATTATTATTACAAGATAACGTGGTTAATTTAGTGTTCTTGCTTAAATCTAAATCTAATATCTCATTTGTATAGCAGTGCAGAGCAAGCAAATTTGTATTTGAGCTCACATTTAGTACGCTTATTTTATTAGAATAGCAAGCCAAATAAGTAAGCTCAATATTATTGCTTACGTCTAATGCAGTTAGTTTATTTGATTCACAGGCAAGCTTATTCAGTAAAGTATTGTAACTAACATCAATTGTAGTTAAAAGATTCGAATAGCAATAGAGCTCATTCAATGAAGCACAAGCACTGACATTTAGTTCAGTTAATTTATTAGAATAGCAATATAGATACAACAATGAAGTATTTGCACTTAAATCCAAAATACTTAGGTTATTTGTATGACAGTATAGTGTATCCAGTTTTGTATTTGTGCTTAAATCTATAGATGTCAATTTATTAGTATTACAACGAATGGAGGTCAATTTTGTAGCTCCGCTTACATTTAGTGCAGTCAGTGAATTTGAATCACATGCCAACAAAGACAATGCTTCACAACCGCTTATATCCAATTCACCTGATAGAGACTTCTTGCTCCAAGATATTGACTTAACACGTTTTATAGCATCCTCAGTCCAAACAACTCCAGACCATGTTGCAGGATTATTCTCATCATATGCTGCACTTATCATCTTTCCATTAGTTTTTCCTGCTACTGCAGAATTTAAATTTAAGAAAGTTTTTAGTTTTATATAGTCATTTCCATGATATGTAATACCGCCAACAGTAAGGTCTGCTGCAAAAACAGTGTTTGTGTTAAAAAACATAACAGTTAAAAAAGTAAAGAACAAAATAATTTTCAACATTCTAAATTGCATCAAAATCACCCATAATTTTAATTTATTACATCCACTCCTGTACTCAAGCAAAGTATCAACAAAGTATCACATGGACTTTATTCTAATTTTACAATATTTTTTAATTATTGAAACATAAGCAGAAAATTCTAATGAATATATTATATATATTACTTCTTTTTTCATCAAAATACAACTTTTTAGTATTATGTATAATTAAAACCAAATATTATCGCAAATTAATAAATGATATCGTCCGAAAGTTTAGTTTTGATGCTACTCTCTCCAACACAGTCAATATATAGATAAATTTTCCCATGTAATAGTTTCCCAAAAATCAGCATTTGAAACAAAAAATAAACTTTATTAATAAATTTTTCAACTAAATATTAGAATAAATATTCAAAAAAAACAAATATTATTTACACTATGTGTTTTTAGTGTTTTTACAAATATTAATTATATTAAAAAATTTTAACCTTTGGAGGTAATAAAATGGCACAAAAAAATTATCAATTAGATGGTAGTAATAACAAGCGTTTAACATCCTCTAAGCCAACAGATAACGAGGGAACTGCTGCATGGGCAAACGAAAAAAAAGTTCAAAAAAAATCTGAAGTTTCAATTCCATCCTTAGACAATGTTATAAATGCAAAAGAATGGGTAGATAATGGTAGTAAGCTTTAAATAATATTAAGTAATTAGGTACCTAAATTCAAATTGCATTTATCAAATAATATTCTGAAAAGGTGGGTTTTTTATGTCAAAAATCAAAATGACGGTGGATGGTAATAATGCTGCTGCTTATGTAGCTTATGCTTTTACAGATGTGGCTGCAATTTATCCTATTACACCTTCTTCAACAATGGCTGAATACGCTGATGAATGGGCGGCAAAGGGTAAAAAGAATATTTTCGGACAAAGGTTAAGTGTTGTTGAAATGCAATCAGAGGCAGGAGCAGCAGGAGCTGTACATGGTTCTCTACAAGCAGGGGCATTGACAACAACCTTCACAGCCTCTCAAGGTCTTCTGCTTATGATTCCAAATATGTATAAAATAGCAGGAGAACTATTGCCCGGTGTTTTCCATGTAAGTGCAAGAGCAATTGCGGCTTCTTCTTTAAGTATATTCGGAGACCATCAGGATGTCATGGCTACAAGGCAAACGGGATTTGCAATGCTTGCAACAGACTCAGTTCAGGAAATAATGGATTTGGCACCGGTAGCACATTTGGCTGCAATTAAAGGAAGATTGCCATTTCTGCATTTTTTTGATGGCTTCAGAACATCTCATGAGGTGCAAAAAGTAGAGGCATTGGAATATAATGATTTTGCAAGTTTAATTGATAAAGCTGCTTTGGATGAATTCCGAAACAACGCACTTTCTCCTAATCATCCTGTTACAAGAGGAACTGCTCAAAACCCTGATATTTATTTTCAAACTCGTGAAGCATCAAATAAATATTATGACAGCATTGTAAGTATTGTTCAGGATTATATGCAGCAGATTGGGAAATTAACAGGAAGACAGTATGATTTATTTAATTACTATGGTGCTCCTGATGCAGAACATATTATTATTGCTATGGGTTCTATAAACCCTGTTATTGAAGAAACTATTGATTATTTAAATGCAACAGGAGAAAAATATGGTCTTGTGAAAGTTCATCTTTATAGGCCATTTTCAGTTAAGCATTTGCTTATTACTATTCCATCAACTGTTAAAAAGATAGCTGTATTAGATAGAACAAAGGAACCAGGTAGTTTAGGTGAGCCTTTGTATCTTGATGTTAAGGCGGCATTATACGAAATGGAAAATGCTCCTCTAGTAGTGGGGGGACGCTATGGTCTTGGTTCAAAGGATACTACCCCTTCCGAAATTAAAGCTGTTTTTGACAATCTAAAGCTGCAAAATCCTAAAAATGGTTTTACAATCGGAATTGATGATGATGTTACTCATACATCATTAGCTGTAACTCAAAAAATTACTGCAGGCAGCAAGTCAACAATCAGATGTAAGTTCTGGGGACTTGGCTCAGATGGTACTGTCGGTGCAAATAAAC
>JAEWZA010000058.1 GCA_023395575.1 Bacillota bacterium | reverse complement strand
TGACAACACAGTATGAGTCAAAAACCTTTACAAGTTTTTCACATACTTTATCTGATATTATTAATTCCATAATTAATGCTGGAATGACAATAAAAAAACTGAATGAATATAGTTATGATGTTGGATTGACAAATGCTTATGATAACAAAGGATATCCATTATCTTTTATATTGCTTGCTCAAAAGTGACAATCCATTCTCTTGAGCAGATGAGCTCCTAAAATCAGCCACTACCAAAGAGGAAAAGGACTCAGTTTATTACTAATTTTGTTTATGATATAATCAAATTAGCATTTTGGTTATATGGAGGAATTTATGGCAGTTAATATTGAAAATACATTTGACATAATAATAGTTGGTGCTGGTGCAGTAGGGTGTGCCATAGCAAGGGAGCTATCAAGATACAATTTAAAAATAGCTGTATTTGAAAAGGAAAGTGATGTGGCTAGTGGAACTAGCGGCAGAAATAGTGCAGTTGTCCATGCTGGCTTTAATAACAAGCCGGGTAGTCTTATGGCAAAGCTTTGTGTTGAAGGAAATGAAGGCTTTGAAGGTGTTTGCAAAGAATTGGATGTGCCTTATAAAAAGACTGGAAAGCTAATAGTAGCTTTTGACAAAAGCGATTTTGCAGGCATAGATAAATTAATTGAGAATGGCAAAAAAAATGGTGTTAAAGGACTGGAGTTTGTTGATGGTGAGGTTGTGAAAAAAATGGAGCCCCATGTTGGAGGGATAGGAGCAATGTTATCTCCTAATACTGCAATAACAAATCCATTTATATACACTGTTGCGCTTGCTGAAAATGCGGCTGTAAATGGTGCCAAGTTCTATTTTAATAAAGAGGTAAAAGGAATATCAAGAAAGGACAAGCTTTTTAGGGTTAAAGCAGGAAACTCGTATTTTTATAGCAGATACCTAGTTAACAGTGCAGGACTCTATTCTGACAAAATTTCATCTATGGCAGGTGAGAAGGGGTACAAAATTTATCCTTGCAGAGGAGAATATTTCATTCTTGACAAGAGAACCAGCCAATATCTCAATATGCCTGTGTACCCTGTTCCAAGACCTGGTATTGGCGGACTTGGAGTTCATCTGACACCAACGATGGAAGGTAATATACTTATTGGGCCTAGTGCTGAATACATAAGAACAAAGAATGACTATAGCTCAACTAAGAAAGTTATGGATCAGCTGTTCAAAGAAGCAAAGGAGCTGCTTCCGCCTTTAAGCATGAGGCATATTATCAGAAGCTATACAGGTATTAGATCAAAAATAGTTGGGCCAAATACAGGTGGATTTGGAGATTTTATTATAGAAGAATCCAAAGTGGTTCAAGGGTTAATTAATCTTATTGGTATAGAATCACCGGGACTTACGTCCTCTGTACCTATTAGCAAAATGGTAAGAGATATTATTGCAAACAAGGAAGACCTTACATTAAAAAGTGATTTTATTTCTACGAGAGAAGGAATAGTTCAATTTAGAGAACTAACAATTGATCAAAAGGAAGAGTTAATTAGACAATATCCTGAGTATGGTGAAATAGTTTGCAGATGCGAAGGAATTACCAAAAAGGAAATACTCGATGCGGTTAATAATCCTCTTGGAGTTACTACCTTAGCTGGAATAAAGTATCGTGCTAGACCTATGATGGGGCGGTGCCAAGGAGGATATTGCCTGACTAGAATAGTTGAAATTTTGAATAATGAGAAGGGCTTGTCCCCTGATCAAATAACAATTCGCGGCAAGGAATCAAAGCTTTTCACAGGTAATGTGAAGTAGATTGAAGATAAATTTTTTAGATGAAAGTTTTCTCGGCCATTAATAAACGTGAACACCAAATAGTTGAGGTATAATCAAGTGGCTAAATAGAAAAGTAAAAAGAAATTAATAGAAAAGGAGTTACCAAGCCCATGCCATTTCCGTCAAGGGATGTACATTTTCTTGATGTTCATGTGCAAATGTTGGGCATGTGCATATATATGTTAATACACAAAGACTTAATTATAGTAGGAGCAGGACCGGCTGGCCTTGCTGCTGCAATAGAGGCTAAGAAGAAGGGCATAGATGATGTATTGGTTCTAGAACGAGAGTTAAATGCCGGAGGCATACTAAATCAGTGCATTCACGATGGTTTTGGACTTATAAGGTTCAACGAGGCTTTGACAGGCCCTGAGTATGCAAAACGATATATTGATGAGGCAAAGTCGCTAAATATAGAGATGATTACAAATGTTATGGTTCAGGATATAAGTACTGACAAGGTAGTTACAACAATAAGCCCTAGCGGAATTAAAACCTACAAAGCCTCTGCAATAATTCTTGCAATGGGATGCAGAGAAAGAACAAGAGGAGCTATATGTATTCCGGGTACACGCCCGGCAGGTGTTTTTACAGCAGGAGTTGCGCAAAATCTTGTTAATCTCAAAAATATTATGGTGGGCAAAAGAGTAGTTATTTTAGGTTCAGGAGACATTGGACTAATAATGGCAAGACGCTTGACCTTTGAAGGAGCCAAGGTTCTGGCTGTTGTAGAGAAGCTGCCTTATTCCAGCGGGCTTCAAAGAAACATAACACAATGTCTTGATGATTTTGGAATACCTTTGTTATTAAGCCATACTGTAATAAAAATAGATGGGCATGAAAGAGTAAAGGGTGTTACTATAGCAAAGGTTGATGAGCAAGGTAACCCAATTTCTAGAACCTCTAAAAAGTTTGAATGTGACACTTTAATACTATCTGTTGGCTTGATACCTGAAAATGAATTGTCTTTAAATGCAGGTGTACATATTGATGATATTACTGGCGGTGCAAGGGTTGATGAAAATTTGCAGACCAGTGTTCCAGGAATATTTGCTTGCGGTAATGTTTTGCAAGTGCATGATTTGGTGGACTATGTATCAGCGGAAGGTGAATTGGCGGCTAGAACAGCTGTGGATTATATTAACGGAAATATTAGCAATAAATCTGATATTTCTGTTATGGCAGGTAATGGAATTAGATATGTATTGCCTCAGAGCATTTCACCAAATAAGGATATAACTTTTTCAATGAGGGTAACAAGCCCATTTAAAAATAAGACAATAATATTTAGGGATGGCAATAGGCAAATAAAGAAAAAGACCTTCAAAGCTCTAAATCCTGCAGAAATGGTAAGGATAGACTTAAAAGCTCAGGAATTAAAAGATGTCCTGAAGATGGAGGTGTTTATTGATGAGTAACAATAGAGAGATAGTTTGTATAGTTTGTCCTAATGGTTGTAGAATGAATGTTCAAATTGATGCAGATAATAAAGTGAGTCTTATTGAAAATGCCTTGTGCGAAAAGGGTAAAATTTATGCGATAGATGAAATACAATTTCCTAAAAGAAGTCTAACCTCAACAATAAGAGTTATTGATGGAGAACTACCGCTTGTCAGTGTTAGAAGTGATAAACCAATTCCAAAGGGAAAAATACATTGTGCTCTTTCAGAGCTTAGAAAGATTGAGCTTAAGGCTCCTGTGGAGTATCACCAGATAGTAATATCTGACTTATTGGGAACAGGTGTAAATATAATAACAACAAAGGAAGTAATGAGTAGAGCTTAGTAACTCAATTTACCCAGTTGATTTGCAGGTGATAAAACTTATCAATGGAAAGTTGAGTTGCTAATTAATAAACAAGGAGTATAGAATGTCAACAGAAAGGGTTAACTGCCGCAATTGCAAATACTACTATATAACTTGGGATGCTAATATGCCACATGGATGTAAAGCATTTGGTTTTAAAACTAGGCAGATTCCATCTGTGGTAGTTTATCAATCATCTGGACAAGACTGCCAAGGCTTTGAAGAAAAAAATCAAAGCCAAAAGCCAAATAAATAAATCTTTAGTAGTAACACTTTCATTAGAGTTAACATAAACTACAAGTATGAAGAGTAAATCTAATGAAAGGAGATTTATATATGGATGGTTGTAATTCATGTGGCTGTAATGATAATATTTGTCATCTATTGGCAAAGTATATTGGTCAAACAGTTACTATATTTACTAAAAGCGGAGGACAGTCAGGCTGTGGCTTTACAGGCGTTATATTAGGAGTTAATGAGTGCTATTGCAGATTAATAACCAGTATTGGTCCTGCACCTGGTTGTGCATTAGGCAATGCTTGTGGTGGGAATTACATGAATATGAATGACAACAATATGAACAATATGAACAATTGTGACCATATGCATGGATATGGATACAATTGTCAATTTGATCAGTACGGAATGAATAAAGGAACTCCTGTTTATAATGTTGGATCTGTAACAGATATTCCAATAAACAGTATAGCATCTTTCGTTCACAATGCAGTTTAATCTAGTATCGTAATAAACATAAAAGTTAATATAATAAGTATTTTAAAATACTATTTTAATTATTAAGTGAAAAGGGGTATGGTTTATGATAATAAGCCTACCTCTTTTTAGTTATATATTCAACTTTCCCAGCCCACACATGTTCAGTCCTAAAATTATTTGTTATAATAGAATTCATAAAAGTTCCTATATTGTTTGGTATTAGTGGATATGTAATTTCTTCAATTACATATAATTGGGATTTTTAAATATTTTAAGAAAGATAAGTATTGATTTATCAAGATTAGCCTAGAAAACTGGGGAAGTTTGGTAATTAATAATTAAGGTGGGTGATATAATGAAACGTTTTTTAGCAGCAGCACTAATATTTTGCATATTATTTTCCAGCTTTTCATTGACCACTTCGGCTAAGACTACATCAGAAGACTTTGTCGAGCGCATGAAAAAAACCTATGGCGTAAACATCATTGAAGACATTCCGTCAACACCAGAAGGAAGGCAGTACGTGGAGAATGCATTGGCATTTATAGGTGAAGAAGTTATTAATTCCATTACCAGTATAAAAAGTTTAAGCATTTATTTTAGAGCAAAAAAAAATAGTAGCACATTGGGATCTAGCGGGAGCAATGCTAGCGGATACTATGTAATATTATATGATGGTTTCCCAAGTACAACGCCTATACATGAGCTTATGCATGTTGTAAACTTTGCTTTGGATTTGTACGTGTCTGATATAGACGATGTTATAGCTAGCTATAATGATGGACGCAAATATGGTACCACATGGGAGACTAGTGACAAACACTATTTTGGATACAGTTACGGGAAAACGCGTGCGTCAGATGATATTGCCACTATTCCTGGCTCTATTTACGCCAACAGAGACGGAATTGCAGACCGCATTAAATCCAATGAATCACCTGCATTACGGAAAAAGTGGGAATACTTACGTGACTTGTGTAATCTATATCTTGGACAATCTCCTATGTTTGCAATCCTGGGTAATCAAAAGCCAACACCGAAGAAAATAGAATTGAGTGCATCAGTGTTGAATTTAACAGTTGGTGAAACTCATAAATTGACAGCTACTGTTTTACCTGAAGGTACAGGAGCAAAAGTTTCATTTAAATCCAGCAGCAAAATAGTGTCTATTGATGCCAAAGGTAATATCACTGCGAACAGCACAGGCTCGGCTACCATTACAGTGCAAGCTGGGAGAGTAAAAGCAGTATGTACTGTTTACGTAAAAAAAGCCACACCAGCACCAACGCCTACAACTGGCAATAATAATATAAAAAATGAAGTTAGTTTGCAGTCTTATCCTACAAAAAGAACCTATGTAATAGGCGAAGGATTTGATATAAGCGGATTGAAAGTTGTTAATAATACAGGCAGTAAAGTTAATGATATAAGCGATAAAATATTGTTTTACACATCAGAAACAGTGATATTAACCCAAGGCAGACCATTCACAACCACAGGAACAAAGGTAATTAAATTGATGCAGGCTGATGGTAAGGTAATAGGGGAATATACCATCACTGTTAAGGATAAGACGCCAACTGTAAATCATCCATTTACAGATGTAACAAGTGGCGTATATTATGAAAAAGCTGTTATTTGGGCATTAAAAAATAATATTACCGGCGGCACTTCGGGAACTACTTTCTCCCCGTATACCACCTGCACAAGAGGCCAGGTTGTTACATTCCTATGGAAAGCAAAAGGTCAACCTGAACCCAATTCAACATATAATCCGTTTACTGATGTAAATCCTAACGACTATTTTTATAAGGCCGTACTATGGGCGGTGGAAAATAACATCACCAGCGGCACAAGCGCCACTACATTTAGTCCCAACAAAACCTGTAACAGCGGTCAGGTAGTGACATTTTTATGGAAATCTAACGGCAAACCATCGGCAAAGGTCGCAAGTAGCATTGCTGTACAATATAGCGGTAAATACTACACTGACGCCATAGCTTGGGCAGACAGCATAGGCCTGCTTTCTGGTACAGGCATAGCTTTTGTGCCAAACAACAATTCTCCCCGAGCTGAGATTGTTACTTATCTCTACCGCAATGCAGGAAGCCCTGCTGTAAGTACCTCCGCAGATACAGCCGAAAACAGTGATGTGCTGAAAGATGGAACTTACTATATTAAGGCTTCAAAAAACACAAACTTTGTCATGGATTTGACTGGTTCAAGTAAAGAGGATGGTGCTAAACTCATTATCTTTACTAACTATGGTACCTCTAATCAAAAATTTATAGTTACTAAAGTAGGCGACCACAAATATAAAATCCAGTGTGTTCATTCGGGTAAGTGGTGGAAAAGTAGTGGAACAAAGGGAGCTATCCTAACACAAACCGGTTCTGCAAGCGACAATAGCGCCATAACCTTTACAATAACAAAGCAAGCAAATGGAACCTATAGAATTATGGATAGCAAAGGGCTATATGTAGGCATATCAGGTGGAAAAATTCAAGACGAAACCAATGTCATACTATGGACAGAGGCATCGGATGAAAGCCAGACATATCTATTTGAAAAGATAGATTAATATCAAACACGTTAATATATAAAAAAGAGGAAACTATTTTTTCTTAAATTTGCGTCTATTTTATAGCTTTACTTAATTTCTACTATATGTTAGAATTCAAGATGTTGTTTTAAATATGTCATAAATCACTATACAATTTAATAATTATTTGTGGGGGGACCAATAAGGAACACCAATAAATAAGATTTATTACAGTTATTCTTATTTATTTGCTTGTACTTAACGGTTGAGAAGGTAAAACCTGACCCTTTGAACCTGTCGGTTAACACCGTTGTAGGGAAGCAAAGATTTAGTTTATAAAATTAGAGTGCTTACCCAATTAGGGTTGGCACTTTTTTGTTGAACAAAAGAAACAACTATTTCGTCAACAAACCATTGATAAATTTGAATACTGATAGATTTTTATGTGAGAGTGTCGTGTTACCAATAAAGTGTTGATGGAGTAATAAATCAATTAATTAAAGATAAAATGCTGTAATAAGAGAGGGGTTAAAAATGAATTATAAAACACAAATGGAAGCAGCTAAAAAGGGAATTATCACAAAGGAAATGTTGTTAGTGGCAAGAAAAGAGAAAGTTGAAGAGGAAAAATTAAGAGATTTGGTGGCTTGTGGTAAGGTAGCTATTCCTGCAAATATTAATCACAAATCACTTAGCCCAGAAGGAATAGGAGAAGGACTCAGAACTAAAATTAATGTCAATTTGGGGATTTCAGGAGATTGTGTTGATTACTCAAAAGAGATGGAAAAGGTTGAAATGGCTCTTAAATTTGGGGCAGAGGCAATTATGGATTTGAGTAATTACGGTAAGACAAATACTTTCAGAACTCAGCTAATTGAAAGGTCTCCTGCAATGATCGGTACAGTACCCATGTACGATGCAATTGGTTATTTAGAAAAAGATTTATTGGATATCAAAGCAGAGGATTTTCTCAAGGTTGTAGAAGCTCACGCAAAAGAAGGTGTTGATTTTATGACTATTCATGCTGGAATAAACAAACGTGCAGTTGAGTGTTTTAAGCGCTCAAAAAGACTTACCAATATTGTCTCTCGTGGGGGCTCCTTACTATTTGCATGGATGGAAATGACGGGAAATGAAAATCCATTTTACCAGTACTATGATGAGTTCTTAGAAATTCTTAGAGAGTATGATGTTACTATAAGCCTTGGTGATGCATTACGTCCAGGCAGTATTAATGACAGCTCAGATGCAGGACAATTAAGTGAGCTAATTGAGCTTGGAAACTTGACAAAAAGAGCATGGGACAAGGATGTTCAGGTAATGGTAGAAGGTCCTGGGCACATGGCATTAAATGAAATTGCTGCAAATATGACAATACAGAAAAGGTTGTGTCATGGAGCACCTTTCTATGTGTTAGGACCTCTTGTAACAGATATAGCTCCCGGATATGACCATATTACTTCAGCAATAGGAGGTGCAATTGCTGCCAGCAGCGGTGCTGATTTCCTATGCTATGTGACTCCAGCTGAGCATTTGCGTCTTCCTGATTTATCAGATGTTAGAGAGGGAATAGTGGCATCAAAAATCGCAGCACATGCAGCAGATATTGCAAAGGGCATTCCAGGCGCCCGTGAGATTGACAACAAAATGAGTGATGCCAGACGCCGTATTGACTGGGAGGAAATGTTCTCATATGCCATTGATGGAGATAAGGCAAGAGAATACTTTGAAAGCACATCGCCATCTGAAAAGCATACATGCACAATGTGTGGGAAAATGTGTGCAGTCAGAACCACTAATAAAATTTTAGCTGGCGAAAAGGTTGAATTTTGCTCTTTATTTTAGAGAGGGAAGCAGCTCTGTTTGGATTTGTAATACCATTTAGTATTAGCTCAATTGGAGGTGCAGCAATTTCTGCTATATTGATTTTTGCATTGAGGCGAAGAACATCATTAGATGCCACTTGAAGGTATAGTTGGTGCTTGCATATTGAGATTTCGAGTCTCACAAAACGCAGTTTTTTGTTATTGTGGGTGGTATTTACTTATTTGCTTAAATGACAATCTATAAATCTTTATTTTCCCACTAAAAATTTCAAGCAGTTACGAATATTTGTAATAGTAATACTGCCTTCAGATGAATGCTGACCTTGTAAGAGGTAACAAAAAATCTGAAATGAAATGGCAGAGCTGCTTTTTATTCGTACTATACAAAAAGCAGTAATAACCCTAACTAAAATAAATGGAGGTTATATCAATGCTTAATAAGAAAAAAATAAGAATTATTAGTATTATGACTGCAGCTTTTTTGCTTTTATGCAATTTTAGCTTCAGTGCTCCTCAAACAGCGTATGCTGCTTCTCAGATAGAAGCAGAAAGTTTCACTTCCCAATCAGGAATTCGAACTGAAGCCTGTGCAGAGGGTGGTGAAAATATTGGGTATATAGAAAACGGAGATTATGCAGTTTATAGTGGTATTGATTTTGGCAGTGGAAAGACAAGCTTTACTGCAAGAGTAGCAAGTGGCACTAGCGGAGGTAATATTGAACTAAGATTGGACAGTATTACTGGCACATTAATAGGTACATGCCCTGTTCCTGGAACAGGTGATTTTCAGAATTGGGAAGATGTAAGTTGTAATCTTACTGGCGCAACCGGAAAACATGATTTATACCTAAAATTTATTGGATCAAGCGGCTACCTGTTTAATATTAATTGGTATAGTCTTGATGCAGGAAGCAGTTCGAAAACTCTGGGTGACATAAATGCTGATACCTCAATAGATTCAATAGATTTAATGCTGATAAAGAAGCACCTTTTAGGAATAGAAGCTATTGAAAATACAGCATCAGCAGATTTAGATGCCAGCGGAGCAATTGATGCAATTGATTTTGCACTGATGAAGCAATATTTACTTGGCATTATAACTACTTTCCCAGGAGAAAATGTAGAACCTGAAGAGCCAGAAGATCCTGAATTTAATATACCTTGGGACTGGGCTGGAATTATAGGTACTGGTCAAAGCCTTTCAGTTGGACATTTTGGTACACCAGCGGTATCTACAACTCAGCCTTACAATAATTTAAAGCTTTCTTTAGGCAATTTAAACCTAACAGTTCCACCATATGATTCAAACAATAGTCAACTTAAAATGGTTCCGTTAGTTGAGCCTATTAGAAGCATTGGTTCAGGCTGGCATGTTGGTTATCCAATAAATATATGGGGTGAGACTCCACACACAGCAATGGCAAATCAAATAACTTCTTTGGTTAAGGCAGCAGGTGGTAAAGACTATATTTCTGCACATACTGTAGTTGGTGAAACAGGTCAGGGCTATGATATGATTAAGAAGGGTGCAACGGTTTCATCTAGTACTGGACATAGTTATGCTGCGGCATTATTTGAAGTTCAAGCAATTAACCGCCTTGCAAAAGCATCAGGTAAGACATATGGTGTTGGAGGAATTACTCTTGTACATGGAGAAAATGATTTCAACAATCAGTCTTATGAAAGCTGTATCCGTCAATTATGGTCTGACTACAATAAGGATATTAAAGCAATAACTGGACAAACACAGAATATACCGCTTTTTGTAGTACAACAGCATTCATATATGAGTACTGGAACTGCAGTTTCAACATTAGCGCAGTGGAAGGCAGGAGTTACCTATCCAAATGATATAATTTGCATAGGACCAAACTACCAACGTACTTATGGAAGCGACCATGTACATTTGACAGCAAATGCATATCAACAGATGGGTGAAAAATTTGGTCAGGTATATTATGAAAGAGTTGTTCTTGGTAACAATTGGCAACCGCTACAACCTACAGGAGCAACAAAGAGCGGTAAAGTGATAACAGTAAACTTCCATGTACCAGTAGGTCCTCTTGTTTGGGATTCTACACTTGGCTCACCAAACCAGAGCAGCAATACTGAATGGAAAAATGGAAAAGGCTTTGAGGTTACTGCTAATGGTTCAAAGGTAACTATCAGTTCAGTTGAAATATCAGGAAGCTCTGTAAAGATAACATGTGCAAATGACCTTCCTGCATCAGGTGTAAAGGTAGGCTACGCCTATACAGGTGGAAGTACAAGATCAAATGGAACATATCGTTGGGGCTTGTTGCGCGATTCAGATCCATTCAAAGGTAAATCAGGAGTTTCACAACCTAACTTCTGCGTAGCTTTTGAAATGGGTGTATAGAAGTAAGGTGAACACCATGATTTAATAACTTAACTTTCCCACCCCAAAATCTTTCGGTGTTCAAACTTATCAATGGTTTGTTGCCGAAATAATTGCAAAAAATTAGTAATGCTTCACCGTAGTATTTTAGCCGTCGCACACATTCACCATCCATGGTTCATAGTGTGCTAAAAACGACATCGTATCGTTTTTACGGCAAAAATACTGTGGTTCAACAACTAATTCATGCAATTATTTCTAACTCAACCTTTCCATTGATATGTTTAAATACCTACAATTTAACTGGGAAAGTTGAGTTAATAATCTATGATAGCAGCTGAATAGTGACTATATGAGAATAAAATATAACTAATAAAGAGGGAACAAAGTAGTTTTTGCTATAACTAGCAAATAACATATTTTGTTCCCTTTCTCTACTTTAGAATCTCAAATCTCTCTCGCCACTACGAATTTTACGCAGGTAATCAGCAGCTCTTTCTCGTTGACTTTCATTAGGCACATTTTGGATTTCGGCATCAATCATTTTCTGACCCATTTCCTTTAATTCTTCATCTGCATAGTCACTTATATACTCCTCGAAGGTCAACAAAGCATTAGGGTGACAGCAGTTCTTTATTTGGCCTGATTTCGCGAGTGGCATAAAACGGTCGCCAGTTCTGCCTTCTCTATAGCAGGCTGTGCAATAGCTTGGTATATAACCATCTTTTACAAGGGCTTTTATAACGTCAATTGGCTTTCTATGGTCGGCAAGATTAAACTGAGGCTTTTCTTCCACACCTTCTTCATCTACGGTGTTTCTATTGGCATAGCCGCCGACATCAACACTTGAGCCTGCACTCATCTGAGAGATACCCACATCAAGAAGTTCATTACGGAAATCTACACTTTCACGTGTTGTCAAAATCATCCCTGTATAAGGAACTGCAAGGCGGATAATTGCAACTAGCTTTTTGAAGTCTCTGTTATTTACTAAATATGGGAAAGACTCATAGTCAACACCTTCAGCAGGGAGAAGTCTTGGAATGGAAATTGTATGCGGACCAACCCCTGCAACAGCTTCTAAATGCTCAGCATGCATCAGTAGTGCTATTGTTTCATAATGGTAGTCATACAAACCAAATAAAGCACCTATACCAACATCATCAATTCCGCCGCCTAGCATTGCTCTGTCCATTGCCTCAGTGTGCCACTCGTAATTGTGCTTTGGGCCCTTGTGCATATCCAGATAGGTTGGCTTATGATATGCTTCTTGAAATAGCAAGTAAGTTCCAATCTTGGCATCCTTCAGTTTTTTATAATTCTCTACTGTTGTAGCAGCTATATCAACATTGACTCTACGGATTGCGCCATTTTCAAATTTCTCATCATAGATTGTTTTAATACATTCCAAAATATATTCTATAGGACAATTTTCATCGTCTTCACCTGCTTCAAGAAGGAGTCTCTTGTGTCCCATGACTTCTAAAGCCCGAACTTCTTCTCTTATTTCTTCTTGTGTTAACTTATGTCTGCCTATTTTGTTTGTACATTTAAAACCACAATATTTACAATTGTTAACACAATAATTTGATAAATATAGAGGTGCAAATATTA
>JAEWZA010000190.1 GCA_023395575.1 Bacillota bacterium | reverse complement strand
CTTGATAAAGTCTTATTAAATAACGATAAAAGATATTATTATAAAGGTTCTACGTTAACAAGGCCTGAGAGCTTAATAAATATTAAGAACTTAACTACTGAGTTTTTTGATATAGATGTAATTAATTATACTACTGATATGTATATCTCACACCGTTTTAATGTATTAGGCAGCGGATGGGTTTCAGCAGATTATCATTCCGAACCTCTTGGAATTGAAAACATAAAGTATAGGGATTCTTATAACAGAGTGTTTCTGGATAGAGTTAAGTCTAAAGTTGATAAAAGCTACTCACACATTGATTGGCACAAAGATTTAAAAACAGGGTTCATATTTAATGAAACAGAATTAGCAACACGAGTTGCAGACAATTTACCTAGGGGTGTAGATATAAAAATGCCTTGGGAGCTTTCAAGAATGTATCATTTACCTCAGATGGCATTAGCTGCAAATCTTATTCCTGCAAAAAGAGAGTTACTTATATCCGAATTTAAAAATCAAGTGATAGATTTCTGTGAAAGCAACACTATCGGATATGGTGTTAATTGGAGTTGTACTATGGAAGTAGCAATACGTGCTGTAAATTTATTGGTAGCATATGATATACTTGCCCAACTAGATACAACCAATATTTTGAATCAGAGCTTTAAAGACTATTTTTCAGCAAAAATAATAGAGCACGGAAAGTTTATTTCAAGAAATTTGGAAATAAATTTTGTTACATTAAAGAGTGGTAACCACTATTTATCTAATTTGTGTGGATTGTTATTTATTGGTGCTTATCTTAAAAATAAAGAAACGAAAAGATGGTTTGACTTCGCAGCAGAAGAGTTTATAAAAGAATTTGACAATCAATTTTTAGAAGATGGCGCTAATTATGAGTGTTCTACTGCTTATCATAGATTAAGCGCAGAAATATCTGCATATTGCTTTGCTTTACTAATTAGAAATGACGTCAAAATAGAGAAGAGAATTCTGGAAAAACTCAACTCTGTAGGTTATTTTGCTGCTATGACCATTAAGCCTGATGGCAATATAATTCAAATAGGTGATAATGACAGTGGAAGACTATTAAAATTAAATTTATCAGGTGAGTTTATTACCGCTAAGGAGTATGAAGAGCGATACTATAATGGAATTGGATATAGTAAGCTATATGGAAATGAGAATGTCTTTATCGAAAATGAGTTAAGTATTGACCCTATAATATCAACTATTAATGCAATAACGAATTGTGAAGTTTTAAAAAAATTATCTGAAAAAGCACCAATAGAACATAGCTTTATGAAGTCTATATTAAACAACAAGACAGCTTCATGTTATAATATGTATAAGTATGGGAAAATAGAGAATATTGCTATTGATAAAGCCTTACCAGAATTAAGTTATAAGGCAGTAACACAAATTGTATTGCCAATAGAGGGAATAGATTTGTCAAATTCAGAAATAGAAGTTGCTCCGTATTTTGGATTGGCGGTATTTACAATCGCTAACATAAAGGTTTTTGTACGCAGTGTAGCTGAACTTGGACTTATGCAAAATGCACATATTCATAATGACTTTCTTCATTTTGAAATAAGTATAGGTAATGAAAACTATTTTTGTGATCAGGGCAGTTACATTTATACACCACTTCGTGATAAGAGAAATGAGTTCAGATGTGTTAAGGCGCACAATACTCCATACCATGGAATTGAAACTAATAAATTCAGAGATTGTTTTTATACAGATGCTAATATTAAAGGGTTTATAAATGAAATTACAAATAATACTATAGGTATGATAGTCTATTTTGATGATATAATTCACTATCGCAAGCTAGAGCTTAATAACAATGTGGTTACTGTAACAGATAATAGTAATAAACCTTTTATATATGAGTGCAAAGATTTTGAATACTTATCTGTTGGTTATGGTACTTTGCTAAAGAATAAGGATACTGACAATAAAATTGGTATTCGGAATATGAGATACGATTTGGCTAGATAGACTCTAGGCACAGCAGTTAATGGAATAAGTTGCTTCCGGTTAAAGTATGCAATATACTTTTAGAAGATAATTAGGAGGAAAAAATGATTTCGCCCAAGAAAATATATAAAAAAATGCCAAAGATAATTCAATTTCCGATAGATTATATATATGGGTCTATACCTAATAATCTTAAATATGGAACTATATATCGCGAGACTAAAAATTTGTTATCAAAGTCTGAGTGGTGGACAGAAGAACAACACATATTGTATCAAGAGAGGAAAATGAAGGAACTGCTTATACATGCTTATGAGCATGTTCCTTACTACAAAAAGATTTTTAAAGAGTACGGATTTAACCCCTTTTCTTTTAAACATTTAAATGAAATTGAAGTATTGCCTTTATTAAATAAAAATATTATTCAGGAAAAATTACCTGAGCTTATTGCAGATAATATAAGCCCTCGTAAAATTATGAAACGCAGTACTGGCGGAACTAGTGGGAATCAATTATCCTTTTATGATGAAAAAAACACAGAGTCGAAGGAATGGCCCTTTGTTGAAAGTATTTGGAGAAGGGTAGGCTATAATGCAGAAAGCAGAGTTGCTGCGCTAAGAAATGAATTCATTAAAGGCAATAAACCGTATATGTATAGTTGGAAGCAAAGAAGATTACTTCTTGATAATTTTCATACAAATGATGAGAATATTAAGGCTATGTTGGACAAGTTGTGTGAGGATAAGATTGAGTATATACACACATATCCATCTGCAATTATATCACTTTGTGAATATATAAGACGAACAGATTATCATATGACTTATGCTCCTAAAGCTGTTTTAGCAACTTCTGAGAATATATATCCAGGTCAGAAGGAATTGGTTGAGAGTACTTTAAATTGTAGAATGTTTACGTTTTATGGACATACGGAAAGATCTTGTATTGCTGGGTGGTGTGAACATTCTGATTTATATCACGTAAATAGCGAATATGGTTATATGGAACTGATTGACGAAAATAACAAGGTTATAACTGACC
>JAEWZA010000143.1 GCA_023395575.1 Bacillota bacterium | reverse complement strand
ATAACCGTCAAAGACGTCATTCAAAATGTGGATGGATGCCACCTAAGAAATATAAGCGGTTATTCAATAAAATTGCAGCCTAACATTTTTAATAATAGCATTTTAAAATAGGATTAGTCTGAGAATTGAATGTAAATATTTGCATAAATATTAAATAAAATCAAAAATGCAGGAATACTAAGAATACAGGAGTTATGATCACGAATTAGTGTCCATTTTTAGCAGAAGGGCTCATTTCTACATATTTTTCCTTTATAGACATACTCATTAAATAATATCCTAGCATATGCTAATACTAACTACTTTTATTGGAGTGATGTAATTGTACAAGTATGATAATCCGTATATGACAACAGATAGGAACTGTTCTAACTATGGCATGGATTTTACTCAACAAGCTTTTAATAAAGCACTAAGCCTTATAAAGGAAGCAGTACAAGACGAAAGAGCTGACGAACTATTCTACGATCACTTGATTAGCGTAGCTCCTACTCAAGAGGAAAAAGATATTATTACATCTATAAGAGATGATGAAAGAAATCATCGTCAGTGGTTTAAAGAAATATACAAATATTATACTGGATCAGAAATTCAAAGTAAAAATGGTGAGTCTTTTATAAGTCCATCATCATATATTACAGGCATAAGCAAGGCTGTTTTTGGCGAATTAGAAGCTATGGAAAAGTATAGATTTATAAGAGAAGGTTTACCAAGTAGACTATATAGGGATATGGTATTTAAAATCTTAACTGATGAGATGAAGCATGCAACCAAGTATAACTATATACTAAACAAGAATTCAAATATTATTCAATCTAGTAAACGAGAAACAAGCAACAAAAAAAATTATAAAAATGGATTTTCTAAAGAAGAAGCTGCTGCTATCGCTTTACTTCTTGGTATTGATTTTTCAAAAAGTAAGTTTGATTTAAATGAATTTTGGCTAGGGGTAAACACTGAGCTGGAGCATGGAAAGAAATATAATCAAACAAATGTCACTGCAGATGAGCCTATAACTACTGGAAAAATTGCTTTGGCTCATCTTAGTGAGTTTCCTGATTATTATACAAGATTGAAAGTATTAGAAGAGCAAGCTAAAGCGTATTGGTCACCCCTAAAATAATATTGCAGCAAACAGGCTTACTTTTTCATTTCAAGTGCATTTTAGTAGCATTTTTCTCCCCCTCAATCTCCCATTTTATTCCTCTTTACAGAACACATGTTCGAGTTGTATAATTATATTGCGAACACACGTTCTGTGTAGAGGTGATTTTGTGGAAAGAACTATATTGCATTGTGATCTTAATAACTTTTATGCCTCAGTTGAATGTTTATACAATCCGTCAATCAGAGACTGTCCGGTAGCTGTTTGCGGAAGTCAGGATTTACGGCATGGAATAGTTCTTGCAAAGAATTATATTGCGAAGAAATATAAAATTATTACTGGTGAAGCTATTTGGCAGGCCAAGCAGAAATGTCCCAATTTAGTGGTTGTAAATCCCAACTACTCTTTGTATCTGCGATTCTCCAAAGAAGCTCGTGATATTTACTCCAGGTATACCAGCCATATAGAGGCTTTTGGAATTGACGAATGTTGGATAGATGTTTCTGAAAGCACAAAACTATACGGCTCAGGTGAGAAAATAGCAAAGGAAATCAAGGAAACTATTAAGGATGAGCTAGGAATTACTGCTTCTATTGGCGTAAGCTTCAATAAAATTTTTGCCAAGCTGGGCAGCGACTTAAAAAAACCTGATGCCATTACTGTTATTTCAAAAGAAAATTACAGAGAGCTGGTTTGGAAGCTTCCTGTAGGTGAGCTTTTATATGTTGGGCGTTCTACTAAAAAGAAGCTGAATAATATTGGTATTATGACAATTGGTGACCTTGCTGCCGTATCACCCACATTTTTGAGAAGTCTATTGGGCAAATGGGGTGATACCCTCTGGGCATTTTCAAATGGCATGGATGAATCAGAGGTTACCGTAGTTGATTTTCAAAATACAATTAAAGGTATTGGAAATAGCATGACTACAGCAAGAGATTTAGTTAACAATGATGATGTGAAGTTCACTTTTTATGTTTTGGCAGAAAGTGTTGCAGAACGTTTGCGAAAACACAATTTTATGGGAAAAACCGTGCAGGTTTATATAAGAGACAATGAGCTTGGTTCTGTGGAAAGACAAGCAAAGCTCCAGAACCCTAGCTGTATTTCCGGTGAAATAGCTACTAAGGCTTTTGATATATTCAAGAAAAACTGGAGCTGGCACAAACCCATACGCTCACTGGGCATAAGAACTACAGACCTTGTTACAGCTGACACCTATACCCAGCTTTGCCTTTTTGAAGACCAAAACAGAAGGTGTAAGCAAGAGGCACTGGAACATAGTATTGATGAATTAAGAAAACGCTTTGGACACTATGCTATTCAAAGAGCACTTTTTCTTAAGGATAAAGCTCTTAATGCCAATCCCGTTGAAGATAATATTATACATCCTGTTTCATTTTTCAGGTAGACAGGTGTGTTTTGCTTTCGTAAAATATGCAATTAATTATCCGTATTGTCCTCGGAGCATATATTGAGACTGAGGTAGATGTAGTAATGGCATTTGATATTTCAAATAAAAGGAGGGCTAGGTTCTACGTCTGTATTTTGATGAATTTAATTCTCAAATTCAGGCTAGGATATGATTATGCGAAAGGTTTATGTTCAAGTAGATGCAGTTTTTTCATCAGATGGAGAGCTTACTCCCAAGTCTTTTATTTGGGATGATGGCAGGCATTACGATATTGACAAGGTTTATGAACACAAGCCATCTGCAAGCCTTAAGGTAGGCGGTCATGGTATTCGTTATAAATGCAGAGTTATGAGAAAAGATATTTTTCTTTTTTTCGAAGACGGTCGCTGGTTTATGGAGGGCAAATAGTTCCCCATTGACTTTATAAATTGATATGATATTCTGATTATTGTGCACCGATAGAATTTTTGTCTGCAAATAGCTGTTGCCTAAGCTGTTCCAAGTATATTTTATTGACGTTGCACTAGCTGTTACCAAGACATTTTATTAGTTAACTTTTGAGCTATTAGCCTAATGGAGGAATACCCAATGTGCGGACGCTATGCGATTTTCACAGAAGAAGAAAATGCAGAGTTACGAGAAATTATTAATAATATAAATGAGCGATACAAGGATGAGTCTGCTAAAGAAAATTTGGCTTGTGCTGAGCTTTCACAAATGCAGAAGCCTAACTGCACACATACCATCGAAGTACCGCCTAAAGGAAACTCAGCTTATACCCAGCTTTCGCTCTTCCCGGAGGAGCCTGTCGTCACCAATACTTATCAGGTACCCTCTCGAATGAAAACTGGTGAAATATTCCCTACCAATATAGTTCCTGTTATTACTGGTGTATCTGAAAGCAAAAAAACCGCAGACCTATTTAAGTGGGGCTTTCCAAACTATAGGCAAAATAGCGGAGTAATTATTAATGCAAGGTGTGAAACCTTGTCTGAAAAGCCCACCTTCAGAAAGCTGCTCCAAAATAACAGATGCCTTGTACCTGCCAGTGGCTTTTATGAGTGGAAGACTATTGAAAACCGTAAAGAAAAGTACTTAATCCGCTCTGCACCTGATAAATTAATGTATTTTGCAGGTCTTTACAATAACTTTACCGATAAAAACGGCATTCCATTTACTAGCTTTGTCATTATTACTACTGAAGCAAATAGTCAGATGTCACAAATTCACACTAGAATGCCGGTTATTTTAAGCAACGCCGAAGCAATGAGCTGGATTAATGGCATTATGCCAAAAAGTGCCAATAATACGTGCATTGGCACAAACACCCGCAATACCGATATTTTAAGCCTGCTAAAGCCATATGATAAGTTTATTAGTATTGAAAAGTTGATAGTATGAGTAGCAAACCAATCATTCACTTGAAAGTTAGTTTGACTTAATTAGTTTTATGCTTCAAGTAGGTTCAGTAG
>JAEWZA010000107.1 GCA_023395575.1 Bacillota bacterium | reverse complement strand
ATAACCGTCAAAGACGTCATTCAAAATGTGGATGGATGCCACCTAAGAAATATAAGCGGTTATTCAATAAAATTGCAGCCTAACATTTTTAATAATAGCATTTTAAAATAGGATTAGTCTGAGAATTATATGTAAATATTTACCTAAATATCAAATGAAATCAAGAATGCAGGAATACTAAGAAAACAGGAGATATGATCACGAATTAGTGTCCATTTTTAGCAGAAGGGCTCATCCATGCTCACTACCTTAGTAAATAGTTGTGCAAAAACTCTTATTTTATTTAAGTTTCAATTAATGATAGAATTATTATGCTTTAATCTTAAGCTATTTCCACTCCTATAATATCAAAAAATTCATATAAATTGGAATGTAAATAGCATAAGGCATCCTCACATATGTTCGTCTTCTTTATTTTAATAAGTTTATCTAACTTCTTATTATCTATAATATATTCATTAGATATGTACGGTTTTTTTGAGCTAATTTTGTTAATTGCATTTTTGTACGATCTTGAATTGCTATTAAGAAAATCATATATTTTTTCATCGGCTTTAAAATCTTCAAGACTTTTATATTTAAATTTTCTAGTAATATATGCCGTAGTGTCGGAATCTTTATAATTTTTACAATGGGAGCAGGCAAAATACTCAAAATCTCTATTTGATGCTACTAAAAAATATGGTATCCTACCATTTTTATTTTTTCTTATACAATACATAATAAGTTCTTCAAATGGCTTCCTTTGATTAGGTTCGCATATATATTTGTCAAGATCAATAACTACAAATACAGCTAAAAATCCTAAATCTGATGATTTCCTAATTTCTTCTAAAAAACTTGTATATCCTCCACCTTCCATATTTATTTCTTTATAAGTTATTTCGACATCATTATTCTTACGAAGGTTCTTAAAATAGTTCTCTTCCGTATATCCTTCAACAAATAATTTTAGTTTCAACTTACCTTCTCTATTCATTAGGAACACCTCCTAGTATTCCTTTTAAATACAAATCAAAAACATCCGCTTTATCATACCTATAATTCTTAAAATCTGCTAATGAATATAATTCAGACGAAAGAGACTCATTATTTTTAGTTATAAAATTCAATTGTTCCTTCATATAATTGTAAGTATTAAGGTGCAAAACATTATGTGTTGAAAAAATAAATTGTCCATTATGCTTTGAGCCATGAATTAAGGTAATAATTTTCTCAGATAAAATAGCATTAAGCACACTATCCATTTCGTCTGCAAAAAGGACAGCATTTTTATTTATTACTTTCCAAATCTGAATGGACCATGCAAAAAAAGACCTTGTTCCTGATGACTCTTTGTTAAGTTCAATTCTGAATTCAGTATTATCTCTTGTTTTTCGCACTATGATTGTTTTTTCAAAAGGCTCTTCCTCGTTAACTTCAATTGCGGATATACTTGAATCTACCAACTTAAATATCTCTAAAAATTCATCTGTTTTTATTATCGATAAATCCTCTTCATCTTTTTGCATCTTTTTAAAAATATTTAAAGAAAAGTCTTCAGGTAAATCTAGAATCAATGTATTTTTAATCCAATTTACAAAAGGTATAACTATATCTACACCTATTGATGCAGCGAACCTTAATACAGTTAAATATGGGTTATTGATAAAGTTACTTTCAGCTATACTTTTCAATTCTTTATTGATATATTTATCCTCAATATCGATATTATATGTTACTTCAATTTTTTCTTTTTGCTCACATTTTGTTCTTTCTAAACTAAAAATTTTTTTATTAGCTTTTTCATCTTGATTAGCACTCCTAATACTTAATTTTTCTGAAATTATCGAGTGTACATCAAGTTCTAATGCGTAAGTATATATCATGTTATTTTCACTCAAAATAGTCAATTCAAAAAATTGAGTATTCTTAATATCATATTGGTATGATAATTTCTTAAATAATTTTGCAGGTAAATCCGTGCTAATCAATTGTTGTAAATAGTACAAACTCCTCATAAAGCAGGTTTTACCACCTGCATTTTCTCCAACAATTACTGCAGTCTTTAGTATCTTTAATTTTGGATTTATACAAACAACATTATCCTCGAAACGGCTCATTACCTTTCCCGGCTTCATTGAAAAAATTACTTCATCCTTAAATGAGCAAAAATTTCTAATTTTATATTTTAATAGCATTCAATTGTCCTCCTATAAACATAATCATAACACTCATATCAATCATAAACAATATATATGCTTATATTTTTTAAAAAAATTGTTTTTTCATATATAAGCGTATATAAAAAACGCAATTCATGTTTATTATATACAAAATTATATAATAATATACCTTGCTATAAGCTTAACACAACAAAACCCCCACTCAACTACCTTACTAGATAGTTGCATGGGGGCTTTATTATTATCCGATGTCTATGAGTATTAGAACCAAAATCATCCTATAATCACAGACCATTATTTATTATATACTCACTTTCCTAGTTAAGAATTTTAGGTGTGGAAGCTTATCAATGGAAAGTTGAGTTAGAAATAATTGCATGAATTAGTTGGTGAATCGAAGTATTTTTGCCGAGAAACCGATACGATGTCGGTTTTAGCACACTATGAACCATGGATGGTGAATGTGTGCGACGGCTAAAATACTGAGATGAGCCATTACTAATTCAAGCAACTATTTCGGCAACAAACCATTGATAAGTTTGAACACCGACAGATTTTCTTAGTTGGAAAGTTGGGTTATTAACTAATTCACCAGATTCTCACGAACTTGGTTCTCTAGCTTTTCATCCTATTACTTATAAAGCTCTACCAACTTTAACAAGTGGTCATAACGCTCCATAGCTGCCTTTTCAGATGCTGCGAAGAGTTCTTTTGCACGTTCTGGGAACTGACGAGCCAAGCTTGTATAACGTGTTTCATTATTCAAGAATGCCTGGTATGATCCATCACTTGGTTTTGAAGTCAATGTAAATGGATTCTTTCCTTCTGCCTTAAGAGCTGGGTTGAAGGAGAATAAGTTCCAGTATCCTGACTTAACAGCAGCCTTCATTTCATCCTGACAGTGGTTCATGCCACCCTTAACTCCGTGAAGTTCACAAGGTGAATATCCAATGATAAGTGAAGGTCCTGGATAAGCTTCTGCTTCAGCAATAACTTTAATAGCCTGAGCTGGGTTAGCACCAAGAGCAATCTGTGCTACATATACATAGCCATAGCTCATAGCGATTTCAGCAAGGTTTTTCTTTCCGATTTCCTTACCAGCAGCAGCGAATTGACAAACCTCACCGATGTTGGAAGCCTTAGAAGCCTGACCACCTGTATTTGAATACATTTCTGTATCGAATACAAATACGTTTACATTATCACCTGATGCAAGTACATGGTCAAGTCCACCGAATCCGATATCATATGCCCATCCATCACCACCGAGTATCCATACAGACTTCTTGGAGAGGTACTGTTTCTTGTCAAGAACTTCTTTTGAAAGCTCACATCCAGCAGCAGCAGCCTTTTCCAGTTCAACGATTAATGCATCAACAGCAGCACCGTTTTCTCTTGTCTTTTCTTTTGTTTCCATAAACTTATCAAAAGCAGCTTTAAACTCAGCAGATGCTTTATCTGAAGCAGCAAGTGTTTTAAGATTTTCAATAGCTTGATCACGAAGTACTTGCTGTCCAAGGTACATACCGTATCCGTGTTCTGCATTATCTTCGAATAATGAGTTAGCCCATGCTGGACCTTTATTTGAATCTTTATTTACTGTATATGGACATGTTGCAGCAGGACCACCCCAGATAGAAGAACATCCTGTAGCATTTGAAATATACATTTGTTCACCGAAGAGCTGAGTTATTAAACGAGTATAAGATGTTTCAGCACATCCTGCACAGCTTCCTGAGAATTCGAGAAGTGGCTGACAGAACTGTGAACCCTTAACTGTTGTAGCCTCTGGCACTCCTAGTTTCTTACCTACATTAGCAACTAAGTAATCAAATACTGGCTGCTCATGCGCTTGTGATTCCTGAGGTACCATCTTGATAGCAGCCTTAGGACAAACTGTAATACATTCTCCACAGCCCATACAGTCAAGTGGAGTAACACTCATTGTAAACTTGTATTCACTAGCCTTTGGCTTAGTATCAGCAAGCTTGATATTTGAAGGAGCTGCCTTTATTTCATCCTCACTGAGCATAAATGGACGAATAGTAGCATGTGAACATACAAATGAACAGCTATTACACTGAATACATTTTTCTGGATCCCATTCTGGAACATTTACAGCTGTACCACGTTTTTCATAAGCTGCAGCACCTAATTCAAACTGTCCGTCTGCAATATCCTTAAAGGCTGATACAGGTAGGCTGTCACCATCCATTAATGCCATAGGAATCATAAGCTCTTTAACCATCTTAACTACTTCAGGACGACCTGTAAGCTCTGGTGCTGGAGCATCTGCCTCTGGATTTGACCATGAAGCCGGCACCTCTACTTTATGAAGAGCATCTACACCAGCATCAATTGCCTTGTAGTTCATCTCTACAATTGCATCGCCCTTACTACCATATGATTTTTTAGCAGCAGCTTTCATGAAGTCAATAGCCTCATCGATTGGCATAACTTTTGCTAATTTGAAGAATGCTGATTGAAGAATTGTGTTAGTACGTTTACCCATACCAATTTCAGCAGCTTTATCAATAGCGTTGATTGTGTACAATTGAATATTGTTATCTGCAATGTATTTCTTTGCAGCAGCATTTAAATTAGCTGCCAATTCTTCATCTGACCATTGACAGTTAATCATAAAGATTCCGCCTGGCTTAACATCCTGAACCATCTTATATCCTTTAACAACATAGGATGGGTTATGACATGCAACAAAGTCAGCTTGATTTATGTAATATGGGCTCTTAATTGGCTTATCACCAAAACGAAGATGTGATATTGTAATACCACCAGTCTTCTTAGAGTCATACTGGAAGTATGCTTGTATGTATTTGTCAGTGTGGTCACCGATAATCTTAGTTGAGTTCTTGTTAGCACCAACTGTACCGTCTCCACCAAGACCCCAGAATTTACATTCTACAGTACCTGGAGCAGATGTGATAGGAGCTGGCTTGATTTCTGGCAAGCTTAAGTTTGTAACATCATCTACGATACCAAGAGTGAAACGTGATTTTGGTTCATCCTTCTGTAATTCTGTATATACAGCAAAAACAGATGAAGGAGGAGTATCCTTTGATCCAAGACCATAACGTCCATTAACAACAACTACATCATGCATTCCTGCTTCACGAAGTGTTGTAGCAACATCAAGATAAAGTGGCTCTCCTAATGCACCTGGTTCTTTTGTACGGTCAAGAACAGCAATTTTCTTAGCTGTCTTTGGAATAACTTTGAGAAGACTCTTAGAAGACCAAGGACGGTATAAACGAACCTTGATAAGTCCAACCTTCTCGCCTGCAGCTGTTAAGTAATCAACAACTTCTTCAGCCACATCACAGAAGGAACCCATACAAATTATAACGCGCTCTGCATCTGGCGCTCCATAGTAATTGAACAAATCATAATTTGTACCAATTTTTTCATTTACCTTAGCCATGTATTTTTCAACAATAGCTGGCAATTCATCATAAACTGTATTACAAGCCTCGCGGTGTTGGAAGAAAACGTCTCCATTTTCATGTGAACCACGCATAGCTGGTTTTTCTGGGTTTAATGCATGATCACGGAAAGCCTTAACAGCATCCATGTTGCACATTTCTTTTAAATCTTCATAATCCCAAATATCTATTTTCTGCATTTCATGTGATGTACGGAAACCATCAAAGAAATTTAAGAATGGAACTTTTCCTTCTATAGAAGCAAGATGTGCTACAGCACTCAAATCCATAACTTCTTGTGTATTTGATACAGCTAACATAGCAAAACCTGTTTGACGACATGCATAAACGTCACTGTGGTCACCGAATATATTCAATGACTGAGCAGCAACTGTACGTGCTGATACATCAAATACGCATGGCAATTGCTCACCAGCTATTTTATACATATTAGGAATCATTAAAAGCAGACCCTGTGATGCTGTAAATGTTGTTGTAAGGGCACCTGCAGCAAGAGAACCATGTACAGTTCCTGCAGCACCAGCTTCGGATTGCATTTCAACTACTTTAACTGTATTACCAAAAATGTTTTTTCTACCAGCAGCAGACCACATGTCACAGCAATCGGCCATTGGACTTGACGGTGTAATTGGGTAAATGCCGGCAACTTCAGTATATGCATATGCTACGTGTGCAGCAGCTGTATTACCGTCCATTGATTGTTTACGTCTTGACATTATACTTCCTCCTTTAATACTAATTATACTCTTCAACGAAATAGTCTATCATTTATTTGCTTTTTCGTAAAGGCTTCAAAAATTTAATATACTATACTTTGTATACAGTATTTTTATAATTGTATTATAACAAATAAATAAGCTGACATCAAATAAAAAACCATGTCAGCTTGCATAAAAATTAAAAATTTAACAATCTATTAACATATTATATGTAAATGTATCAAAAAATCTAAGAATAATATCTTACTTATTAAATTTTTCAACTAAGTATAGTCTTTCGCATCTACAATTATATAAATTTGATTATATAATTTAAAACTTAACCTTTATAGTATTAAATTCAGGATTATTTGGCAACACACCATCCTTAGGTCTAAAAAACACTTTAAGATTAAGATTTCTTGGTTCAAATAAAACTATTTGCTGTGTTCTGTCATTATAAAGTGAACCTTCAGCTTGGTCTCCAATACCAGTAGCACCATTGTGGAAAGTTATAACCTGTTTCAATTCATCTAATGTAACAACGTCACCCTTTGATGTGAGTTGTTTTTTTAAATTATCCCATCTTTTTGTGTTTATTATATAGTTGCTATGGTTATCAAAATTTCCTTTAAGCATAAATGAATTAACTGTTCCTATTGAATTATCAATTCCCCACTCAATACCTTTATTCAAAATAGATTTTTCCGTTCTTACTTCACGCAGTGAATCTGATGTTCCTGATATATTATTTTCTAATACTGCTGCTGTCTTTGGATCACTTAGGAAAATAAGGTGTCCAAAAGTATAGTCCCTTTTTTGGGACTTCATGTAAGAAGCAACTCCATTTAAAGTACTTTCATTCTCAAGCGCAAATCTTATATCAAATGGATATGAATTTTTAGATGCTGAAGTATATTGTTGACCTGTTTTAGAATCTAAAATTGCTGCAAATACTTTATCATCATTAAGGCCAGTGATTACACCCATGAAACCTAAATAACCAATTGTGCATATTGACTTCTGACCATTCTTTATAGTCATAACACACTGAATTTTAGCTAGTTGATTTTTGGAACCAATGGTCCAATCAAGTATTCTTGCAGCCATTGTATTATTAGTCTGTGATCTTTTACCATATACAGCTAATGCTGAACATTGTGTCCCTCTAGCAATGTCAGGAAACAAATTCAATATGTACATTTCATTTATAGAAAGTTTGCCATCTCCACGTGCAAAGGTGTTTTCTGCTGACATTTGAGAGCCCATACCTTCTATTTCATCTCTATATTCTTTATTTATTTTTGGCTTGATATCATTCACTCTTCCCATTAAATCATTATACATCTCATCAGATC
>JAEWZA010000020.1 GCA_023395575.1 Bacillota bacterium | reverse complement strand
AGCCGACACAGCGAAAGTAAGTAGCTGTGAGTATTGACCCGAGCTAGGATACCTTGGTTATACGGTCCGCAGAAGTGCTTGTTCTTCACCATAATTATTTCTTTTATGTTAATATGAACTTTGTCATTAAATTTTAAACTTTTCTATTCCAAAGAATACATCATGGAAGAATTTCCTTGTAGTTTCTGCACCCAATGAATTTTTAAATACATTTGTAGAAACTCCATCAATATCAATCAACTTATCTACATAATCCTTGATAATCTGCCATTTAACTTTCCTATCATTTTCTGAAAGAAGACTGGTTTTCTGTTCCTCTTCAACAAAGGTATGTAGGTTCTCATCAAAAATAGAAAACATGTCATTATCTTGAGTTATCGATGTTCTTTTAGCTATGCATATAGTTTTTAATGAATCATTCCAACTTTCTTTCAGTTTCATATCTGTCAAATCCGCGTACTTATCCCTTATTACCCTAAGTTTATCAATATAAGTATTATACTGTAAATCCTTATCCTTAACTAAATCATAGTACTCAACTAAGAAACTCCTATTATCCTTCATAAACAAATAGTCACTTGAGAAAAGCGGTAGATTTTTATAATACGGTGTAATTATAAAGGAAAGCATTTGTAGCTCCGTTGAATTTTTTGACTCCATCATTAACAAATTACCTACGCCAACAATATCATATTGTCTTATATTATATGACATATTTTGAATCTTGAGATTGGAAAAACTTCCACGGTCTAATTCCACGAGCCTATAGTTTCTGTTCAATATACTTAAACCATCTTTAATTTGCGTATCGATTGCTTCTATGTTTTTATTTAATATTTCATTACTATCCAAAACATCCCCTCCTTTTCGAGTCAAAATTTTTACATATTTAATTTACTTATAAGTTCCATATACGTATATTTTACTTTAGAAGAATTAAATTTTATGCCATTTTTTGTTTTAAAATGCTATTTTATATGTTTTTATACTTATTCCTCATACTTTTATATCATTTTGTTAATTTTCTATTTGTTTCTATATTTTCAAGTATGTTATAATTATTTTAATACCATTATAGTACCCCCTATGCATCATTATATATCTCGTTTAATACTATTATTTTGTATTATGAAAGGAGATCAATTATGAATAATATGCTTGATTTAGTTATTGTCGGTGCCGGACCTGCAGGACTTATGGCTGCGAAAACTGCAGCTGAAATGGGGCTTAAGGTTGTAATTGTTGAAAAAAACAAGAATTTCGATTATCTCAAACGTGCATGCTCTGCTCAAATAATTCTTGATGATGGCTATGAGAATGAGTTCGTTCAGTTATCTCCAGGAATGCTTGAGTTCCCAAAGAATGATTTCAAGGTAAAATATTCTGGAACTTTGGTTGATGTTATTAACAAATATTATCACTCTCCCAATGGACATAAAATTCACTTCGCACATCCTGATGGAAAGCCATTTGCTGTTAAGTTCGACAAGAACATACTTCTCAATGATTTACGTAAGGAATGTGAAGAATTAGGAGTAGATTTAAGAATGTCAACGTTGGCGTACGGAGGACAAGATATGGAAAGTCATGTCAGTATAGACCTAAAATCCAATAATAAATTTTATTCACTTAAGGCTAAAAAAGCAATTATAGCTGAAGGCGTTAATGCGAACATAACAGGGATATTCGGACTCAATGAAAACAGAAAACTATTTACAACAGCCCATGTTGTAAAATATATTCTTGAAGGAGTATCATCATATGAACCTAACAGTTGGAATTTATACTATGGAAAAGCATATCATTCTAATGCAGCAGTAATAATTGGACCTAGCATACATGGGGATAACATAGTTGAATTAACACTTTCCGGTAGTTCTATTTTGAGACCAAAATTAATTTATCAAAACCTTATTGACAATAGTCCACTTAAACATATGTTTACAAATGCTAGAATAATTGACACCCATGGTTGTGCAGTTAAGGCTTATATGTCACTCAAGAAACCGTATACAGATAATGTTCTTGCTATTGGCGATAGTGCTGCTTTTGTAGAAGTAGAAGTTCAGGGAGCCTTGATGTGTGGGTATCATGCTGCTAAAGCAGTAAATAATGAGCTTGATGGTAAAAATGGGTTTGAGATGTATTCTGATTGGTGGATTGATTCTTTTGAGTTCAATCGTGACGAATACCTTCAAGTTTCTCAAGGTTATGCACTTGTTCCAACATACTCAGATGATGAGCTTGATTACTTATTTTCACTTCTCCATGGAAAAATACTTGAAGGTACATATAGTCAATATAAAACTCCTAAATTAATTTGGAACTCCATTTTGTCAAATGAAGAACAAATTAAAATCGAAAAGCCTGAAGTTTTTAATAAAATAATGAATATGAATAAACTAACATTAGCAAGTACATTTTAATTATCTATCAAAAACAAATGATTTAAATACTGCAAGATATTCTCTTACAAGCACATTTGGATATATATACCAGGGGGTGCCTGAACTAATACCATATGGTTCAAGGCCCACCCTCCTTGCAAGGTGTTTAGATCTAAACATATGGAAATCATTTGTGATAATCATTACTTTATCAAGTTTTTTACCTATGGTTTCCTCATAAATCTTTTTTGAAAAAATCATGTTTTCATATGTACTGGTTGATTTCTCTTCTTTAATTATCCTGTCCTCTGATATACCAAATGCTATCAGATACCTTTTCATACCCTCTGCCTCAGTAATTATTTCTCCAGCTCCCTGCCCCCCAGACACTATCGCTATTGCATCTGTATTCTTATTTAAGTAGTCAATAGTGTAGTTCAACCGTTCTTGAAATACCAAGGTAGGCTTGTCTCCCTTTAACCCAGCTCCTAGAACAATTACACTGTCAACCTTTTCATTTGATTGTGAAATAGCAGATGTAAGAATTACACTGGTTAACGCTACAAAGGAAATAAACCAAACAATCAATAACCCAAGAAACATTTTTCCTATCTTATTATATAATTTGAGTTTTTTCTTATAGTGCTCTGTCCTAATAAATATCATTAGAAATATAATACAAGCTCCACCTATTGAAGGAAGTAATATACCAGTATCTATGTTACCGCTTCTTGTTGCCAATATAATAGTATCAAGGATACCTAAAACAGCTATAGTTAAAAATATAAGCTTAGTAATTTTTCTCTTCATATGTACCTTCCATGACTTTGACATAAATCTCCTATAAGCTAAAAAAGGGTCGTTGCAGAAACATTCAGCAATATCAGAATTCAGATTATAATACCTTCGTACTATTTAACATGTATTCTACATTTATATTGCTTTTATCTAGCTTGCAACAACCCTCAGATATTCTTTCATTTTGTTTAAAACTCCATTTCATGGCTTAGCATGTCTGACTCAACAAACTTGTATTTGCTACCATTTTCATCCTTTACAAATTTTCCATTAAAGTTAAAATGGTCGGCTTCTATACCCTTTACCCCATCAATAGTAACTTCCAATTCTTCAATACCAGGTAAATTTAATAAAGTCATTGCTAAAATATTAGAATAAGTTATACCTCCAGCACTTCCACTATTAAACTTTAGTGCTACTTCCTTCGGAAGGTCAACTGTTATTAGATTTCCGTTTACCACAGCCTTATTTATCTTCAAGGGGGTTAATTCAAATACCTTGTTAATCGCATCTGTAATATTTTCTTGATATAGCTTTTTGTCAACTGCAACTATAATCACTTCTTTTGGCTTTTCATAATCATCTGCATCATAAAAATATAACTGTAAATCTACTTTTTCATCAACTGAACTGGTTTGACCTGCGCTTTGCTGCGAATCCTTCAAAGTAGAATCTGCTGTCTGGTCCACATTAGAATTTGTTGAAATAGAAGTATCACCTGCTGCGTTATCATTTTTATTATATAGGTTTGTAGCATATATAAGTAAAGCTACTAGTATAATAATAAAAGCAAACAGCACCCCAACTATAACTATTAGTTTTTTATCCTTATTCATTGTTCCTCCTAACTTTAATGCAGGCTTTAAAATACACTTTGTCCTTTTCCGCACTAACGCCTTCAACATAAACAATACCAGACTCAAGCTGCGAAATATCCTTATAGAAATTAATTATATCTCCAGCAAGTGCTTCACAAATATAATTCACCTGTATATTTTCGACTATGTACTCATAATGCTTTTCCATAGGAAAGCAATCTGCAATAAAATCTATATATTTTGAATTATTCATATGACCGTTAATATCAATATCACTATAACTTATTTTCTTGTTGTATACAAATATTAATTCTCCATTAGGCCTTAGCTTAACCATTCGCCTGTTGATAACTCTATCCTTGATTAAAGGTGGATACTTAATATTAATTGAATTAGTCCTAATTATTTCACGTTTCTCAATATCCATAAGAATCCAGCTTGATGTTACATTTATTAATATATTTCCTTCCTTGTCTTTAACACAAAAGTCTCGTTCAAATTCCATCTTTTTTTGCATACCAAGCCAGGTTTCCATATAAATTTCTTCGTTCCATACTGGTATTCTGATAATATCAACCATAATTCGAACAATTACCCATGCGAAACCATGTACCTTGCCAATATCGTCAATACCAATTCCCATACTCTTTGTATGAAGACTTGCAATATTCTGAATATAGTTAAAGAGAGAACTAAGCTTTAGCCTTTTATAATAATCTGAATCTCCATACGTAACACTATAATTCTTTTCAAACACATATATTGGTTCCATAAGTATATCCATTTCTCAACAAACGACTAATAAGAAAAAGGACCATACACCTCCTTTGTGAATATATGTAATCTTCATCAATTTCTATTAAAAGCCCATTTTAAATAAATATTTACCTATCACATGATCTAAGGGTATACATCCTATAGCCCTACTATCTGAGCTATTATTTCTGTTGTCCCCCATAACAAATACGCTTTTTTCTGGTACAATTACCTTATCAGTTGATTCATATAGCATTGGTTCCTTGATATAGCTTTCTTCTAATTCAATACCATTTCTAATTACTTTTCCATTTTTAAACTCTAGTACATCTCCTGCTTTTCCAATTACTCTTTTTACCCAAAATATTTCATCAACATTTCCTGTAAACTTTGTAACAAAAACATTGTATTTCAGAGGTTCAACAACACTGTCCCAAAATGTTCTTTTACGTTCCACTCTACTGTCTATTATAACTATATCTTCATAATCTGGTACCCCATGAAATATATTTTGGGTCTTATTTATTATTATTTTATTTCTATCATGCAGAGTATTCTCCATTGAAGATCCACTTACGCTTGTTGGCTGAAACAGAAAAATAATTATAAATAATGCAACAACCACTGATACTAAAACTGTTCCAAACCAGCTCAATACTCCTTTTAAAATCTTCATTTGCCTCTCTCCTCATCTTTATTGGGCCATTGAATAGTCTGACAGACATATTGATCAAGCCATTCATGCAAATACGCTCTTTATATATTACTTAAAAAGTAATATATTTGTCTGGGAATTAACAAAATTTGTTTATTATCGTACTTTTATTCCAAATATTTTTTTTGCATAACTACCTACAACAATGGTGTCATTGTAAATAGCAGGCGATGACTCCACATTTCTTCCAAGTGATACAGAATCCAATATATTACCAGTCATTGGATCTACTAGATGCATATTTCCTGCAAAATCAGTATAAACCATATATGTCTTTCCATCAGAGCTTTTGAAATCAACAGGAGAACACCAGCTATAAGCTGTAAGCTTCTTCTTCCATATTTCATCACCAGTGTTTTTATCAAGTGCAACCATTGTTCCATCAGTATTTGAACCTGTAAAGCATATATTAAAAATAACCATATTGCTTATGTCATCCTTGCCTAGAACAGGGGTTCCAAGGGCACCACCATTTATATAATAATTATATACACATTCATAGTCTTTTTGCCATATTAACTCTCCAGTTAAGGCATTAAATTTTCTAATGTTGCAGTCTGCTTTTGGATTTTTACCCCCTTCGCCACGCTTATCTACCTGATTTGCAGTGTAGAGGAATACACCTTTTTCCGTTTCCTCTATTACTGTTGTAGCATCAGTATCATCACCCGTTTCATATATCCAAACTGGCTTTAAGGTATTTAAATCAATGCACTGCATTGTACCTCCATTATCGACAAAGTACATAAAATTCTTGTAAATTGCAGGTGAACTTTCTATACCCTGCTCGTCATTATAGGGACTTCTATAACGGTATTTTGTTATTTGAGGTGCCATAGTCAAACTTCCGGAAGCTTCATCAAATTTAGTATTCAGCTTCACTCTATAAACCAATCCATTTTCACCGCAGTTGAGCAAGGTATCTGTCTTCTTATCCAATAGTGCAGAGCTGTCATTTGCACCCCAGCCTCTAAAAGCGGCCTCATCTCTTCCAAATATCGTATATATTTCCTTTTGATCAATAAGGTTAATAAGCCTGTATTTATACTCTGTAAACTTACCCTTATTCTCATTTATGCCCATACCAGTATACAATACAGGGTATCCTCTTGGATCAACCATCGCTGTTCCCTTTATTGGATATCCAATCTCTATCTTATTTCTAGTATCCTTACCTGTTTCTAAATCCAAAAAATAAATATTACCATCAAGGGCAGGATATATTACTTCCACTAAATCCTTTGCCTTCATTTCGGAATTTATATTCATAAGCTTTTTTACTGCTTCTGACCAATGAACTATGAGTGGCTGACCTGTCCACCCTGTTCCAGGCCAGATACTATTATGAGCTGAAATTTCTCCAAGTCCTTCCTTTTCCCATACAATGTCTAGCTTTTTCTGTGAAACGGTTCTTGTTCCGAAAGAAGCACTATCTCTGTAATTGTTGCCTCTGAATGCAGTTACACCCTCAACATCTGAATATTGGTTGGCTGCTCCAAACTCAATCATATCCTTTTTCTTAACCGAAAAAGAAGTAAGAGGAGTGTTGTTCCTAAAAATCCAAGATATCATGCTTGTACCATTTGAAAGTTCGTTTTTAATTGCATATTCAGAAAATGCTTTTTCACCATCAAAGGTTGCATCTTGCGTCCATGAGCTTTTTAACTTTTCGGGATCTGTCAGCTCCTCAGGAATGGGGTCTGCAACTGGCTCAGGCTCAGGTTCTTCGATTTCTTCTGTAGAATCTGCAACAGCAGATGTATTAGAAGTTTGGATACTGTTTTTATTGGCATCAAGCTTGTTGCCAAGTACTATCCAAAGTCCAGCAGCTAGTACTGCCAAGCATAATACTGTTAACATTACCTTTAATCTATTTGTTACTTTTCTTCTATGTCTTCTCATAAGTGTTTCCACGTCATAAATTCTGCTTCAAAATCCAAAGCACAGGCATGGAATATAACCTCCTTTTAATAATTTCTAAAAATGCTTTTGCGTTGATGAACTCAAAAGCACTTCCTTTAAGTAAATACCACCTACATTGGCAAAAACACTTGCGTTTTTTGAGACTCGAAAGCGCACCATGTAAGCACCGACTATACTTTCGAGTTATTTTGGCAACAAACCATTGATAATTCTACCGTACCAATGGATTTTTATGTGCGAAAGTTGATTATTTTATTTTAACACCATACACCTTTTTTGCATAAGTCCCTACTACTGCCATATCATTATAAATTGCCGGCGATGCCTCAACATTTCCACCTACAGAGATTTTATCCAAATCTTGTCCTGTCTTGGGATCAATTAAATGCATATCCCCTAAAAAGTCACATAAAATCAAGTAAGTCTTTCCGTCATCAGAAATAAAGTCAACTGGTGAACTCCAGCTATATGCAGCAAGATGCCTATTCCATACTTCTTCACCAGTGTTTTTATCTATAGCAACAAGTGTGCCATCGTTAGTTGTTCCAGTTAATGCAACATTAAATATAACCATATCACTTATATCGTTCTTTCCAACCACAGGTGTTGCTAAAGCACCCCCATTTATATAATCCTGGTAAGCACAGGAATAGTCTCTCTGCCAAATCAACTCACCAGTAAGTGCATTGAGCTTGCGGATGTTACAATCTGCTCTTGAACCTGCTTTGCCCCTCTTATCAATTTCGTTGGCTGTATACAAGAACACTCCTTCTTTTGTCTCTTCTATTGTAATTGTGCTATCGGTATCATCATCTGCCTTGTATATCCAGACTGGCTCAAGAGTATTTATATCAATGCACTGTATTGTTCCACCGTTATCAGCAAAATACATAAGGTTCCTATAAAATGCAGGTGAGTTTTCTATTCCTTGATTAGAACTATAGCTGCTCTTATACCTATATTTTGTTATTTCGGGATTAATTGAAATAGTGCCAGCTGCTTTATCAAAATTTGTATTTAGCTTTACCTTATATACCAAACCATTTTCACCGCAATTAATTAGTGTATCAGTATATCTGTTTAGAAGTGCTGAAGAATCATTTGCTCCCCATGACCTAAAGGCAACAGGATCATTTCCCGGAAGTGAAAATATCTCCTTTTGATTTATCAAGTTAAATATTCTATATTTAAAAGCACCCTTTTTGCCATTGTTCTCATTCAAACCTTGTCCTGAATAGAAAAGAGGATATCCTCTTGAATCAACCATTCCTGTACCCTTAGTAGAAAATCCAATGTTCATCTTTGGTCTTGATGCTTTCCCTGTCTCTAAGTCAAGAAAATACACATTCCCATCAAATACAGGATAAATAACCTCAACTAAGTCTTTTGACTTCAAGTCTTCATTTATATTCATTATTTTTCTAACCTCTTCAGACCAGTGTACAATAAGAGGTTGCCCTGTCCATCCTGCACCCGGCCAGTAGCTGCCAACACCTGAAACAGCTCCTATATCATGTGTCCATACTATTTCCAGCTTCTTTTCCTTTACACTGCTGCTTCCCCAAGCTGGAGCAGTTCTATAATTATTTCCCCTAAATGTAGTTACTCCTTCAAGCTCCGAATACATTTCCGGGGAACCAAAAGCTATATTGTAGGGTGCCTTGTAATCTTTTGCAGTCTTGTTATTCACTAGTGCCCAAAACTGTATGTTCCCGCCGTCCTTGAATGACTTTTTTGCCGAACCATCACCCATGATTTTTTTTGCAACAAAGCTATCAGGATTTTGCCATGATATAATAAGGTCATCAGGATTTGTACTTTCAGCTGGTTCTTCTTCTGGTTCAGTTGTCTCTTCAGCCGTTTGCTGTGCTACTGTATAATCAGCAATACTACTTGCATCAGACACTGATATAGTTGAAGAAGTCGCTGCGGGCTGATTTGCCCCATTTACATTTAATCCTGGAATTTTCCCAAAATACATAAGTACCAATGCTGTAAATGCAATAATTAACACTACAGTAAATACTACCAATGCAGGAAGCAAACTATTTTTATTTGTTCTCTTTGATCTCATACTTGTATCTCCAATTTATTTATTACTATTTTTGACCATAATCTGGATTTTTAATTAAATTACCTAACATATTATATCAGAACAGAATAAATATTTATATTGAATTGCCAAAAAAACTAATAATATGAGTTTGAATAATCTTTTTTAATTGACTAATAATAATGGTGCAGTACATTAAAGTGAATAAACTTAAGTTTATAAGTTGAAATCTAAGCTTTTGAATTACAAAAAAATTTTTTTAGCGGAGGACAATATGGGAAAAAACAAGAGTACAAAATCAGATGGCGTTGAAAATTTTGCCAACACACAGGATTTAGGTGAACAAAAGCGTATACCACGTGGCGCAAAGGCAGCAGGAAATCCCACCACACAGAAAAAATAGTATTTATATGCTGTTACAGCTATCACACATTACAAAAGTATAGAAACAAAACAAAACCTATGAATGAGCTTAGTCTATTCATAGGTTAATATTTTATATCAGATAATTTTATTAATTATTTTTTCATATACTTAAGTCCTTTGTTATCCCAGTAAATATTACACCTATTGCAACTGCACCAGCATCAGGATAATTAATACTTCTTTCTCCAACATAGCTTGCTCTTCCCTTAGAAGCCACCATATCCTTTGTCTTTTCAGCTCCATCCACAGCTGCTTGAGCACCTTTCTTCATAGCAGCAAGCATTTCCTCTCCTACTTCTGCACTGTTATTCAATGATTCTACTGTTGGTATCAAAGCATCAAGCAAAGTTTTATCTCCCAGCTTCGCTCCTCCTCTTTTCTGAATACCATCTACTGCATTTTGAAGCATCTGTGCTAATTCAGATAGATTTAATTCCATCTTACCTGCAGCATACTTTGCAGCACTTCTAAATGCGGAGCCCCAAATTGGTCCGGATGCTCCCCCACAGTATTCAGTAATTACCAGACCACAATCTTTAAGAAAAGCACCAATATCATCCTTTGAAAGTTCATTCCAATCTTGCTTCAGCTGCTTAAAGCCTTTAGCAACTGACATTCCAAAATCTCCGTCACCTGCTACTGAATCCAGCTCGCAAAAATAAACTTCATTTTCTATTATTATTTCCGACATTTTTTCTACTAAGCTTATAATATTATTTACATTCAACATAATTGGATAATCCCTTCTAAAATTATATTTTTAGTGCCGGTGTAGCAGCTTCCGCATCTAAATATCTCTTTAGCTCATCATCCAGCTTTAAAAGTGATATAGAGGCACCTGCCATATCTATTGATGTCATATAATTTCCGACAAAGGTTTTATATATTTTTAGATTTTTATTATTCATTGCATTTACAACTGAATTGTTGAATAAATATAACTCCTGTAATGGAGTTCCTCCTAATCCATTTATAAGTAACGCAACCTCATCACCTGAGTTAAAAGGCAAATCCGCTGCAAGCAAATCAATCATTCTAACAGCTAGTTCATCAGCTGTAACTAGTTTTTCACGAGCTATGCCAGGTTCTCCATGTATTCCTACACCAAATTCTATTTCATCCTCCTCGATTTTAAAGGTTGGAGATCCCTTTGCAGGAACAGTACAGGATGTTAACGCAAATCCTATAGTACGAACATTGTCAATTACCTTTTGAGCTACATTTTTTACCTGTGTTAGTTCTAAACCCTCCTCTGCAGCCGCACCTGCTATTTTGTGTACAAATACAGTACCTGCTACTCCCCTTCTGCCAACAGTATACAGACTGTCCTTTACAGCTATATCATCATTTACGTATACCTTCTCAACAGTTATGTCATCATCCTCAGCCATCTCTGCGGCTGCATCAAAATTCATGCAGTCACCTGAGTAGTTTTTTATTATTAATAGAGTGCCCTTATCAGACTGAGTTTTAACAATAGCATTGTATACCTGCATTGTAGAAGGTGATGCAAATACATCTCCACAAACGGCAGCATCTAACATACCTTTACCTACAAAACCAGCATGTGAAGGCTCATGTCCGCTTCCTCCTCCACTAATTAAAGTTACCTTCTGCTTATTAAGCTCATTTCTGGTAATAATCTTATATTTCTCATTAAAGGCTAATTCAGGATGAGCTTTCACAATGCCCTTGCACATCTCTATAACTATATCTTCAACCTTGTTAATTATTTTCTTCATAGTTACCTCCCTGCTCTCAGAATGTTATCTGGTATTTGCTTATTAGTTAAAACTTTAAGTGGTAATATTGTAGGTGTCCAAACTTATTAATGGAATACAAGATTGAATAATTTCATTAATAAGTGTAAACCAATACTATATTTTAACCTGCAAGATTCATAAAATAATTAGCACAATTCGATAATTTAGCAATTGTTTTGTCAACAAAACCATCAAAAAGCTCGAGCACCTATTGATTTTTGTTGAAAATTTGATTTATTGACCTAGTTTATCTGCTGCAAGTATTGCGGCATATACATCTTTTGCTGTAACAGGGAAAGGCATATTGTGTATAGTTTCTGTAGGAGCAACTGCAGCCTCTGCAACAGCCATTATCTTTTCTTCCGTAACATCAACTATTCCCAAATCCTTCAAGCATGTTGGTAATCCTACTGCCTTACAATAATCAATAACATTTGACAATTCATCTGCAGGGGCATTTTCCAAAACAAGATGCACTATCGTTCCAAAGGATACCTTTTCTCCATGCATATAGTGATGTGTTTCTTCAAGAACAGTTAATCCGTCATGTATTGAATGTGCAGCTGCTAATCCACTACTTTCAAATCCAAGACCACTTAATAGAATATTTGCCTCAACGATATTTTCAAGAGCTTGAGTTACTACATTATTCTCACATGCTGCTTTAGCTTTAATTGAATCCTCCATCAATGTTTCAAAGCAAGTTATCGCCAACGCAAAGGCAGCCTTTGTACTTTTTCCACCTGGCATATTGTTGGCCCCTGATTTTATACAGGATCTAGCCTCGAAGAAAGTTGCTAATGCATCACCCATACCTGCAACAAGGAATCTTACAGGTGCTTTTGCAATGATACCTGTATCAACCAAAACAAGGTCTGGATTTTTATTCAAGTGGAAATATTCTTCAAATTCATTTTTCTCATTGTAAATTATAGCGAGCTTACTTGTAGGTGCATCAGTGGATGCAATTGTAGGAACAATAATAACAGGCTTTTTTGCAAGGAAAGATGCAGCCTTTGCAGTATCAAGCGCCTTACCTCCACCTAATCCGATAAATACTCCGCAATTATTTTCCTCTGCTAGCTTTCTCATTCTTTCAATTTCATTTTTTGTACATTCCTCTCTAAACTCACCATAGACTAACATAAAGGAATCTTTTTGAGTTGCACTATCTAAATAATTCTGTACTCTTGCTTGGTCTACTTTAGATGCAACTAACAATGCTTTATCCGAAAACTCTTTAACATATGTGCCTAAGTTGTTAAGTTCATCTTCTCCCTGAACGTATTTTGAAGGCGAAATCATTATTTTCTTCATAATAAAACACTCCTTTTACAATTGTAGTTGGATTTTTAAAATTTCTAATTTCTTGCTTTTAGTTGGATTTGGATTTTTATTAACTTCTTTAATCTTTACTTTTTAGTTGGATTTTTATTATCTTTTTAATCTTTACTTTTTAGTTAAACTTCATTTCTTTAGTTAAACTTTTTACCAAACTTTAGTCTTATTTCTTCAAATATACTAAGATATTTAGAATTCTTTTTGTAAAATGCTGGTGCGTATCCTATTGGTGCTTTTACTTTTACTTTTCCGCCACCATATTCAACACCTGTCCAAAGATGTACCCAATTATCTTCTGGCAAATAAACCTCCCACTCCTCTACACCAGACAGATAAACTGGAGAAATCAACATATCCTCTCCAAACAAATACTCTGTCTGAATATCATATGCAGCCTGGTCATTTTCATAATGTATAAACAATGCTCTTTGAACAGGCAATCCTGTTTCTGCATTGATTTTAACCAATTCCTTTATATAAGGTGCCAGCATTGTATAGATTTCTGTCAACCTTCCAAACTGCTCCAAAGTATCAGCATCATCATAATACTGAAAATTTTCCTCAGGTCTGTTTCCTTCATGTGTTCTCATAACAGGAGTAAATACTGCCATTTCAGCCCATCTTAAAAACAGCTCCTTAGTACGGCAATTATCAAATAATGAGGTATATCCTCCAATATCACTATGGTGTAGGCCACAGCCAATCATACCGCTGCTAAGTGCTCCGCATATTACTGTTGCCAACCCATCGTGAATACTAAAATCAACACTCTGATCCCCTGCCCAAAGTAAAGTACAATACTTTTGAGTTCCTGTTCCTCCTGCTCTCATAAAATAAACTATTTCTCCGAGCTTTCCTGTTTCTTCCAAAGCTTCATAATTACATTTCGCCCACAGCACTGGCCAATGATTATGCTCTATCATAGGTGATACATTATTGTGGAGCTTTAAATCGGTTGGCAGATATTCTCCAAAATCAGCCATCCAACCATCTATTCCAAACTCAATAAGATGCTTTTTAATTAATTCCTTGTACCAGTCATAGGCTTCCTTATTTGTTAAGTCAACAACTCCGCAGTAAAATTCACCAAAATCAACAAGGTAATCACTACCGTCTAGCTGTGTTGCAAAATATCCCTTTTCCTTACCTTCAGCATACAAATCCCCCTCCATAACTAGGTAGGGATTATTGTATGCAAGAAATCTAATTCCTTTTTCCTTGTATTCCTTAAGTTTTTCAGGTAGATTAGGATACATTTGACTATTCCATTTCCAATTCCAATTCAAACGCTTTCCAAAGGATGTAATCCTTTGACCTACCCAATCCTGGCACCACAGTCCTGATACCTTTATACCATTTCTTAATGAACGCTCAACAAGACCAAAGGAGCGTTCTGTTCCACCCTGAAGTCCTAAAATTGCTCCATTATATACCCACTCTGGTAACTCTGGCTGCCTTCCAAAATAATCTGTTAGCTTTTTAAGTAATTCCACAAAGTTAGGTGCTGCTTCAATTCTTATTTCCTTTGGAACTTCCCACATCTGCAACTCATGGTAATCAGTGTTTTTAAAATTAAAATCGGCATAAGCTGTGGAATCTACATGTAAATAATAACGTTTGCTTGACACATATGTTGGCTGAGGATAATTAGTATTGTAATAATCACCACCGGCTTTATTTTCAACATCTGATCTCCATGTAACATAAGTGCTCTTGTCTCTGCCGACACCCGGTTCTGATGTCCATAACGGAAAATTCCTACCACGCAAATTAAAATATGACATCTGTTCTCCACAGCCGTAACATTTTTCATTTTCATCTGAGTTGATACGTATCCAGAAGCGATTTATGTTATCTTCTAGCTTTTCAAAATTAATTATTACCTTCTCATCATTAACCTCAATAATAGCTCTTATCTTATCTTCAAAATTCAAATAAAGTTTCTTATCCTGTGGCTCAATTTTGAAATTCTTAATTGGATATCTTTCAATAACATAATCATTTATCTTAAAATTACCGCGATACATATCAACCTTTTCTTGTCCATAACCTATGTAAATAAAAGGCTTCTCAATTGTATGCGTAATTATTTCATGTGTATCATGTAACAGTTTGAATCCATTTTCAAATAGGACAAAATTCATATTAAAAGTCATTCCCTTCACTTTGATAGAGGTATAAAAACTATGAAACTCTCGTAAACAAATTACCCTTTAACAGCACCACTTGTTAATCCTGAAATAACTTGTTTTTGGAACAGCATATAACCAATTATGCTTGGTGCGATACTGATTATAATTGCTGCATACATAGAAACATAATCTGTTGTAAACTGGTTTGTAAAATATCTTATACCTATTTGAATTGTCTTTGTCATTGGTGATGAAGTTAATAGATTTGCATATACAAATTCATTCCAACATGTAATAAATTCAAAAGTACCAGCGGTTACTAAACCTGTTTTTGTTAAAGGCAATACCATTCTGAAAAATCTACCATAAAATCCGCAACCATCGATATAAGCTGCTTCTTCAATTTCAGTTGGGAAACCTGCCATAAAGCCCTTAATAATAAATGTTGATATAGGTAAGCCTATAGCAGCATATAGGATTACTAATGATGCAAGTGAATCTAAGAGTCCTATTTTACTGAATATTGTAAAGTAAGGAACCATTAAAGCATTAAGAGGAACTAGAACACCAACTGAGAAGAAAGTAAAAATAGTTTCTCTTCCTTTAAATTTAAATCGTGATATACAATAAGATAACATTGATGCAACCATTATATTTATTGCTGTTGCAAGTATAGCTACTATAACAGAATTTGAGATCATTCTCCCCAAGTTTGCTTTAGTAAATGCATTTACATAATTTTGAAACTGAGGTACTGCTGGTAAGGAGAATGGATTATTAAAATATTCCGCATTAGTTTTTAATGATGTAATAAGCAGCCATATTAACGGAAATAGTGTATATACTGCAAAGAATATAATTAATGTCCATTTAAGAATAGAAAAAATAATATCCTTTATACGTAGTTCATTTGTAGTACTTCTATTAGACATATTTCCCATTCTCCTTTACTCCTTATTAATTTTTGCAAAAATACCTCGAATTATTAGTATAACGCAGGCACCTGTTAATATAAGCATTACACTAGATGCATTAGCTCCACCATAATCGTTGGTTTTCATTTGATTGTACAAATAAAGTACAAGTACAGATGTTCTATTTGCAGGACCACCGTTCGTTAACAAGTAAACCTGCTCAAAAGTTCTTAACCCGAATATCATCGCCAAAGTAACACATGTCTGAAAAGAACCTCTTATTAATGGGATAGTAATATGAATATGCTGCATTATTCCACTGGCTCCATCAATCTGAGCCGCTTCATAATAAGCTTCATCTATGTTAGTAATATCAGCAAGCATTATTACCATATAATATCCTATATAAAATACCCAATAAATTAACATAGCAGGAAAAGCTGTATCAATTGTTCCAAGCCAGTTTTTCGCATGTTCTCCAAGTCCTACTGCTCTTAGCAAACCATTTATCAATCCAAACTGACTATTGTACATTGCTGACCATAGCATTGCTAATGCTATACCTGATATGACCTGTGGGAAAAAATACACAGTTCTGAAAATTTTCCATCCAAATGGCTTTTTTGATAATATCAAAGCCATTAGTAATGCAAGAGGAACTTGTATTAAGCCCGCTACAAGAGCCCATATTACATTATTTCTCACACTGAGCCAAAAAACCTTATCTCCAAAAATATCTTTGTAATTATAAAATCCTTTAAAAATTGGTTCTGTTATACCATTCCAGTCAAAGAAGCTAGTAACACCTACGTATCCTACAGGTATAATAAAAAATAGTATAAACAGAGCTAGCCCGGGAAATATAAAAATACATATCTTTATAATGTCATTTTTTTTAACATCCATTGCCAAAACCTCCATTTGAAAGTTCGTGATAATTCCGATGCTCTGTCTGTTTTATTGATAGGCAACTCATTTCTGACCTGCCTATCAATAATAATTCTAACTTGTCCTACTGAGCATCTTTTAATGCATTAATAAACTGTTCAGGTGTATATTCTCCAAGTACTAGAGATTCCAATGCCGCTGGGAAAGCAGCTACAACCTTAGTTGGCATAGTTGATTCAAATGTGCCAATCATATATGGTGCCTTAGCACTCTGCTCAATCATAGTTGCCTGAAGCTTTTCTGTTTTGTCAGTAACCTTGGTGTTTATTGTAAATAAAGAACCAGATGAATTTGACAATTCTGTTACTCTATCAGGATCTGTTATATGTTTTAGGAATTTAACAATTGCTTCTTCTTTTGCAGGATCAGTCTGTTTACCACAAGCAATATAAGCTTGTACTGCATTTATATATGCACCGGCTTCTCCGCCGTTATAGCCTAAGCCAGCACCTAATTCTATATTATCGTAAAGACCTGCAACACCTTCAGTTTTTATTCTTGATAATATCCATGAACCATTTGTATAAACAGCAGCTCTTTCATTAAAGAAGTGACCGTTTACAACAGTAGCATCAGCTCCTACAGCATCAGGGGAAGTATAAGTAAACATTTTTTGCATAATTTTTGCTGCCTCTAAGAATGCAGGATCATCCAAGCCTTTACTGTATACATCCTTTCCACCTGCTGAAGCTAAAGCATATGAATACCATAGCATAGAAGTCCAAGCATTCTTGTTAGTCATTTGAGTGGTTGGATATATACCTTTTGCTTTTAATTTTTCACATGCAGCCCATAGCTCGTCATAAGTTGTAGGTAGTTTATCTATACCTGCATCTGCTAAAAGCTTCTTATTATACATTATTGCAATAACGGCATTCTCATATGGTACGCTAAAATTCTTTCCTTCATATTGTGATGCTGCTATTACTCCCTCTGCAAAATTAGCAGACCATGTTTTATCCTGTAAGTAAGTAGTTAAATCCATTAATTTTCCTGATTGTGAATATAGTTGTAAATCAGCATATGACTTGAAAGTAAAGATATCTGGTGCATTACCAGTTGATATTGTTGTTCTCATCTTATCCTCATATGCATCATAATCAGTATATTCTTCTAATGTAACTTGAATCTTTCCCTCATTTTCTTGATTAAAAGATTTTACCATTTCACCGAATACTTGAGCCTTACCATCAGTCCCTACCCAAATTGTTGGAAATGTAATTTTGATTGCCTCAGTACTCAACGTTGAAGTTCCTACAGCTGAATTAGTTGATTGAGATTCTTCCTTTGTCCCACATCCTGCAAATGCAATTGTACTCACAGTAACAGCCATTAACATTGCTATCATACGTTTTGCAAATTTTCCCATAAATTATTCCCTCTTTTCTTTAATTTTAGTGGTTACCGATGATTTTGCTTGTACTGACTTTACAAACATTTTAGATAAGCTAGATTAAATTAAATCTTTTAATTTAATCGTTAAAAAAATTTACTTCCTACCTCTACAGAATCATGTAATATTATGCGACATATTTTAACAT
>JAEWZA010000171.1 GCA_023395575.1 Bacillota bacterium | reverse complement strand
TAAGACCGCTTTTTAAAATCATTCCTTGCTGCTATTTAATTTTCCTTAAAAATAGTAAAAAAGTATAAAAACAATCTGAGAACGCCAAAAAACTCGCTATAATAGCGAGTTTTCGGACAAATTGTGGAGGAGGTAGGGGGACTTCTCCTGGATCAGTTTGTTCGTATGTTTATATTCAACCACTGGATTTCACCTCCTATTTTCATTTTCAAATTACCTATATCATAGATAATTTGAAAATTTGTTTAATAACATGAACATGCTACAGTGAGAACTTGAATTGTCACCTGTAGCATGTTATTTATTATCTGGTCTGTAAATAAACCTCAAGAACATTCTTCATATCGTGAGAATCGCCATCAATCGGCTTGATCACGTACTCGTTTCCTGTAAGTTTTGTAGAAAAATTCTCAAACCCCTTACTCTTTAGATATTTTTCTAAACCCTCTATTTGCTCATTTTGTGCAAGTAAAACCTTGTTGCCGACGTAATCGCTATTTACGAATACTCTATAGATATCATGCGAAATTTTATTACTTCCCAGTGAATCCTCACCACCAGCCATATATCCCAACGGTATAAAGTCCAAGGGATTATTTTGAAAATTTCCATCCGGCATCTGAAATTCCCTCCTTCGGTTTATCGATTATAAACAGCTGCCAAATTTTAGATTTATTATTTAATTAGGGCATTACCGTTTATTTGTATTAGCATACCCACATTTAAGGGATAATATAAAACAAAAAGTTTTGCTATTGCTTATAATTCCCCAAACTGTATTGACAGAAGAACATATGTTTGGTATGATTTTCATGTTAATATTTTAGTTAGATGGGAGAGAAGAAAATGATTAAAAGAATGCCTACTCATTATGGGGATGATACTTGTCCTTCATGTGTTATTGCAGGGGACTACATATTTCTTGCACACCATGCTGGTGGATTTAACAAGGATGATATTGTATATCAAATGGAAGCAAGCTTCAATAGCTTAAAAAGCACTTTGGAGTCTGCTGGTGCAACTTTAGATGATATGGTTCAGATTAACTTGTATCTAAAGAAGATTGAGGACTTCAGAAAAGCAAGAGATGTTTTTTATAAATATTTTAAGAATGGGTTTCCTGCAAGAATGTCAACAACTACAGATTTTGTGGACTCTTCCTGCTTATGTATGATAGATGGAATAGCATATAAGAAACAAAGCTAAAATGACCCCCTAATCCAGTACATGTAGGACATAACATGCTGCAAGAAGGATGTGTGTAACATTGATTTTATAAGAGAAGTTAATGCAAATAATAATAGATTAACTGATATATTAACCCATATACAAAATCTGTTCAGCAGGGTAATTTACCTTGCTTTAAATGAATTCACAAAATCTACAATTCGTGTTAAATTGGACAAGTTTACCCCTGATATTCTATTCTTCTAATTATTTTTATAATTAGATTTAGGAACAATACTTGAGTCAATAGTGGCCTGTAAATCTTTTATGTCTATTTTATTATCCCATTTATCAAAATAACATTTATATATAGAACCGCATGTACTGCATTCTAAAAATTGCTTAGTTTCTTTCTGTTCACGATTATCAAACATATATGGAAGAAATTCTTCTGTATTCTTATGTCCTGGAGCATCATAATCAATAAAATATGAATATACATAAGTAGCTTCATATTTTATAAGAAAATTATTGCTTTTACATACTGGGCAAACTAATAATTTTGTGTCACTCATGTTTTGCACCCTTTCTATAATTTATCATTATGCATTTAATAGCTCAGAGTGGGTAAAACTGTATCGTGTTTATCTTAGCCTAAAAAAGAAAAGTTATTCCTCTAGTCTCATAATTTTTGCATTTGCTCCTCCATAATAATCATATTTGTAATTCTAAAAATACCTTGGAACTTTTCTTTTATAACTCTCATACTCATCACCAAATGTAGTTAACAGATGCTTTTCCTCTTGCATTATTAATAAATGAAATGCAGCAACATTAATAACTAATACAATTAATGTAATGATATTGGTATAAGTAAAGAATAGACCTATAAACATAAAGTAAAAGCCAACAAAAGCAGGATTTCGGCTGAATTTGTATATACCATTAGTCACTAGAGTTGTTTTGGTATTTTTATCTATTCCAACTCGCCAAGAGCTTTTCATGAAGATTGTTGACAGTATAAAAATGCAAACTCCTATAGCTGTTAGCATAATGCCTATAAATGTTGTAAATGTATTAATGAAAAAGAAATTAATAACATATGAGGATATTTGATTATGAAATATAATTTCAAGTATCCAAGTTAGCAACCACGATGAACTTGTAGCCTTAACAAATATTTCTATAAAAAAAATAGAAGTATCTTTACTCAAATTTTGCAGATTATTCTTGCGGTATGCACCCTTTATTAATGTGCGAAGTTTGAGTTTATTCCCTTTTGCCAACACATTAGCATTAATGTTGTTCTTTTTTTTAAGCAGTATTAGCTTTAGAATATATCCAGTTCCAAAAGTAATTAGTAATATTAAAGAAATAATATCAGTTATATGCATTTTAACCTCCACGCCACTCTGGGCTAATAAAATAATAAAACTATTTGATGGAGGTACACTCTAGTAAGACTTGATGTTGATTTTACAAGGCAACCTCCACACCCGCATTTGACACAAATTTTTTGTAAAGAACTCAGCGGAATAAATTTTTAAATCAAATTAATATCTATCGTATTATTAATATATGAACATGTATTCATATATTAATAATACGATAGATATTAAAAAAAATCAAGAAAAACCTACCAAGTGAATTTTAAACTCTAATTTATGGATACCAAAATTATTATCACATCTACTTTTTGTGTTATGGTAGTTATCTGTGAATTCTGATTATTTAGCAAAAAATTCCTTTGACATTTCGTGTCGAAAAAAGTAAAATATTAAACATAATGCGACATTACATAGTAGCTTAAATATTATGGCTCAACAAGCTGGGACTCTGGGCAAATGCTATTGATGGGAGATAAAATTATGTTAGAAAATTCATTAACTAATCATGTAAGGAATGTTAATAAGATTTTAAACTGGATATATTTTGTGCTGGGATTTGTTATGCTAATTGCAGGGATAGCTACGCATACTATTGCTACAAGTATTATTCCTCTTTCGGTGACAATTGTTTCAGCATTTCTGGCTTTGTTTTTAAGGCATAAAAAGAAGGACACTGCTGTAACCTATGTTATAGTTGTATCAGCTCTAATCCAGGTACTTCCTTTATTGTTAGTAACTGGAGATAGTGCTTTTCTTTTAGCCATGCTACCAATCAGTATTTCTGCATTATATTTTAATAAGTGGCTTAGTATTGCCGTTGGAGCAATAATAAATGCAGTTTTTATTGTAATACAGTTAGTAACGCCAGGTTCGAACATAGAGGCATACCTATTTGCTGATGTTTTCCAAATTCTTATAACCATTATAATATTCATATTAGCAAAAGTGGGCGGAAAGCTTATAAAGAATGCAAATGAAAAAGAAGCACAAGCAAAGCAATTATTAGATGAGCTTGAAAAAACCATGGGTTTAATCAGTACAAATACATTAGCTTTAACCGCTGATATCTCCGAGGGTAACGAGAACCTTGCAGTGGTTCGAGAAATTAATAGCTCAATAACAATAGCTACTCAAGAATTTACTACTGGTATTGTTGGTCAGAGTAAAAGTGTTACTGAGATTAATCAGATGATGAAAGATGCAGACAAGAAAATATCTGAGCTAACAGAATTCTCACATCAATTAGGAAATGTTTCAGCCAATGTAAGTAATGTAGTAACGGAGGGAACAGAAAATATAAATACAATGGAAAGACAAATGGATATAATCAATCAAGCTGTTACTAAATCCCTAGAGACTGTTCAAGAATTGAATACAAATATGGACGAAATAAACAATTTTCTTTATGGAATTACACAAATTGCAGAACAAACAAATCTGCTTGCATTAAATGCAGCCATTGAAGCTGCTAGAGCTGGAGAATCGGGTAAAGGTTTCGCCGTTGTAGCCGATGAAGTTAGAAAGCTGGCTGAACAAAGTGCATTTACTGTAAAGCAGATTTATGAAATAATAAATCAGATAAAGGATAAGACAAAAAATGTTCTTGATGAAGTTAGCAGAGGGCAAGTAGCGACTCAAGATGGTGAGAGGGTTGTTAATACTGTTAATCAGAGTTTTGAAATGATACAAGTATCTTTTAAGGAGATTGATAGATACATTGCTGATGAAATTAGTAAAATTGGAAATATTGCTGATCTATTCTCACATATTGATGAGGAGGTAGAAAGCATTGCAAGCATTTCTGAGCAGCAAGCTTCTTCAACAGAGGAGTTACTAGCAACATTAGAAGAACATAATGCAAACATTGAAGATATTTATAATTTAATGCAAGGCATTAAGACTTCCAGCGATAATTTGCAGGGAATTATTAAATAGTAGGATAGTGTAAAATTACTGTAGAAAAAAAGATAAGAGACCTTACCTTTTGATAAAGTGTTTTTGATGAGAAAACAAGAAAATCAAAGGAAAGGTCTCTTTTGAATTATATATTAAAGCTATTTGCTGGAGAAGGCATTAAAAATACAAAAAAGGTAAGTAATTTATACCATCAAAATAATATATATATGGTATAATTTAATTAATAAATTCTGAAAATTAGGAGTAACCTTAAATCTTAGCAGAAAAATTAATAGGTGTATGTGGACGGATACTATAATCGCTGAAATCAAACTTGCTCTAAAGGGTCTGACTAAATAAGTAGATTATTAAGCATAAAAAACATAATGACTTTTCATGATAAAATTATAAAGAGACAGGCTGTAGCACTGGAATTAGTTAGATTTGTTATATTGGCAGGGTAAATACACCTTGCTTTTTGTTTATGTATTTTTAAATGAAGAAAGGATGTATGGTATGATATTAGATTTGCTCAAAAAGAGAAAAAGCATAAGAAATTTTGCAGAAAAAGACGTACCTGATGAAGTCATTAATTACATTCTTGAAGCTGGTAGGCTATCGCCTTCTGGTGGAAACGGTCAACCTTGGAAATTTGGAGTGATAACAGACAAGGAATTAATCACCGAAATAGCTCAAATAGCTCACAACCAACACTGGATAAAGAAGGCGAGTTTTCTGATTGTTCTCTGTACGAATAATTTCGATAAAGCTCGTGGTGGCAGAAATATTCAAAATTCACGTTTTCCAAACTATGTAAAAGAAATAGATAATATGGATGATGAATTATATAGAAGACTACATATGGAGGAGCATCAAACAAAAATTCCTGGAACACACATGATGATGGCTGCTTTAGAACATGGTGTTGGGTCAACTTGGATTTCCTTATTCAAGGTGGATGAACTTTCACAACTTTTAAATTTGAAAATGCCCCTTATTGCTTCAGAAGTTATAGCTTTTGGTTATCCAGCTCATAATGAAGAAGTTACACCTAAAAAGAGTCTTAATGAGATTGTATTTTACAATAAATTAGGAGGAGTGTTGGCAGGTGACTAAAGTTAACGGATATGAATTGATATGTCCTATTTGTAAGGGAAAAGATTTTGATAAAAGAAATAGTATGCTTTATTCAAGAGGTATGACATTTTTAGGCTTAGACAATCAAGCTACAATTAACTATATATGTAGGTCATGTGGCTATATATTATGGTTTATTGATGATGGTAGAGGGTACATAGAAAACAAAACTACAAGAGTGCAAATTGGGATAGAAGATATAATTATTGATTACGAAACTTCACAAGCTAAAGATGATGAATGTCCCATTTGCTTCTGTAAACGTGATAATATTCAAAGTCAATGCTTAAATTGTGGATATGTTTTTAAACGAAAAGCTGATTAGGCAAAGCAGACCTTCAAAAGACTGTAAGATTCAAGCTAACTAGATTATATTATATTATATTATTTAAATCCATATAATTACACGCTATTAAAAAATTAAAAAAAAATTAAACTTATGTTGACCAGAATGTACTTTTTGTCATACAATGTTTGTGTAGGATGGTATTATGGTAGAATTAAAACATAATGGGTTAATTTGTTAAATTGCCGATGTGGGGTTCTGCTTATTTATGCAAATTCTACATGGGCTTATTTATTATATTCTTATGCTAAAGCGGCTGTTTCTCAAAGGCTCGTAATGATTGCGAATTTGTGTGAAGAAGTTGCTGAAATTTATTGAATTGGTACCAAAGGGGGGATGAAGATGTTTCTTGGCATATCTGATTTTAGCATTTTGGCTGTGTATTTTTTATGCATTTTGAGTACTCTTGCCTGTGTAGTATATGGGTTGTACAACTGGAACAGAGGTGGAGAGGAAGATATTCAAGAGCTGAAGGAAGAGACCGAGTAAGGAAGGTTCTAATAAATTCAGCATTTTTCGTATAATACTATTTGGTATATAAAATATAAAAGCCGGTTACCGCTTATTTGCGTATATATGTATCAACTTATGTAATGAGAGTATAAGCGACAATTTCAAGGCCCGTATATTTTTAATGCAAATTAGTATTGATTTCAATTCGTATAGCAAGAGTATGTGGTTAAGGATATAAGCGTCGGTCGAATATTCTGGTGATAGCTTACTCTTTAGAATTGTATTAAATTTATTCAACAATTTCTAAGGAGGATAACAGTAATGTCTGGTTATACAATTATCGTTTTTATTATTTTTCTTTTGATTACAATGTACCTTGGTTATCTTGGGTACAAAAACACAAAATCTTCTCAGGATTATCTTTTAGCAGGCAGGAAAACCCATCCGTTAATTATGGCATTATCATATGGAGCTACTTTTATAAGCACTTCCGCAATTGTTGGTTTTGGGGGATTAGCGGCCAACATGGGGATGGGACTCTTATGGTTGACATTCTTTAATGTTTTTATAGGTATATTTATTGCGTTTGTCTTTTTCGGCAAAAGAACAAGAAGAATGGGAAAGACACTAGATGCTCATACCTTTTCTGAGTTATTGGGAAAAAGGTTTGATTCTAAATTCATACAAGGTTTCGCTGCCGTACTTATTTTTCTATTCATGCCAATATATGCTGCTAGTGTTATAAAGGGTGGTGCAAATTTTGTCCAGACTTATTTTGGAATACCATATAGTGTTTCATTATTAGCTTTTGTTGCTGTGGTTGCAATCTATGTTTGGATGGGTGGTATGAAGGGAGTAATGTATACCGATGCATTTCAAGCGGGTATTATGTTTGTTGCAATGGTAGTACTCCTTGTAACGGCATATGCGAACTTAGGAGGAGTAACTTCTGCACATACGCAGCTTACAGAGCTTTTTAGCAATCCAGTTATTCAAGAAGACATTGCGAAGTCAGTAGCGGGAGGCTTTCAAGGTTGGACCTCAATGCCAAAGAGCGGGTCTCCAATGTGGTGGAGTCTTGTTTCAACAATAGTTCTTGGTGTAGGAATTGGTGTATTAGCACAACCTCAGTTAGCGGTTAGGTTTATGACGGTAAAAAGTGATAAAGAGCTAAACAGAGCAGTTTTATCTGGAGGAATTTTTATATTTTCAATGACAGGTGTAGCTTTTGTTGTTGGAGCTCTTGCCAATGTACTTCTTTTCAAAAAGACAGGGGAAATAGCTATAGTGGCTGCTGGTGGTGTAAATGATAATATCATTCCTCTTTTTATAAAGAATTTCTTACCGGAATGGTTTTCCTCAATATTCCTCGTTTCAATGCTCGCCGCGGCAATGTCTACATTAAGTGCTCAGTTCCATACTATGGGTTCAGCAGCAGGTAGAGACTTATACGAAAAAACCCTTGAAAGAAAGGGTAATTCTTTAGTGATAACAAAATCTGCAACTCTTGTGGTTATATTAATAAGTACTGCAATTGCATGGGCAGCTAGCGGACTTCCAATTGCAGATGGTATTATTGCTAAGTTTACTACCATATTTTTTGAATTGACAACAGCTGCATTCTTACCTGTATATGTAGCAGCCCTATTCTTTAAGAGCATTCCAAAAGCTGCCGTAAAAAGTGCAATGATAGCAGGTTCAATAGCATGGTTTTTCTGGACCTTCTTTGTGCATTCAAATGCCTCCTACATGCAGATATGCAAGCTGCTGACAGGCAAAGCTTCCATTGTATTGGGAACATCTTTAGAAAAGTTTTCAATGGTAGGAACAACCTTTATTGCGCTTCCGGTGTCAACGATTGTAATGTTGATTATATGGCTTGCCTATACAAAGACAGGGAAAAGTGATTTAGACACAAAGCACATTAATAAGTGTTTCGAAAGTATGTAAGCAGAGTGTTTCAGAAGCTTATTATGGCTTGCGGCTATAAAAATGGATTAAAGAATTTTGCTTAACTCCAGTCATGTGCCATTAATCGCCTTTATCATGGATTTTATTAAAAAATATTGAAAAATATGTATATTCATTGTAAAATATTAAATAAATACAACAAATTAAAAGGGGGAGAAACATGTTTAATCTAAGACGTTTGTTATTGATTTGCGTTTTGTCATTGGTGTTTACCGTATCATTCTCATCTTTGGCTCTTGCCGCTGAGTCGGTCTCAAACCAAGAAGTATCAAGTTCTGAAAAAATTGATATTGGTGCGTCCAAATGTTATTATTGGTATCATCAGATTATTTCAGAAAAGCCACTCTATTTAAATGATGCAGAAACAGATACCTGGTATGACAGTGTTAAGGGTAAGGTTGTAATCAAATGGAATAACTTAATTCCAATCTTTAACTCATTAAATGCAGAGTTACAGGTGGCTGATAACTTAAAGTACGAGTTTACGTTAGTTAGTAGCGAAAGCTGTTCTTCCGATTTTATTAAGGGTACTTTTGATATTAAGAAAAATGGCGTGCTGGTTGCATCAAATATTAAGGGCCAGCTATATGGATTAGACTTGAATGAGGGCGATTATTTCAAGTTTTATTCAGACGACATGAAGTGGCATTTCAGTGCTTACATTACTGATAGGATTGATGGTTCAATTGGTATTTGCAAATAAAAGCATCAAGAATTAATATTATGTAGTACCAAAACTAAGTTTGGTATCGCTGCACAGATTCTATATCATTTATACATAAAAAATTAACGAAGGCTTTTGAGGGATAAACCTTGAAAGCCTTCAATTTTGAAGAAAATAAATTACTACTAAAAACCTAATATGGGTTTTTATAACATATATATATAATTGAAAATTTAACAGTTAAACTAACACAAATGGCCATTAGGATGTTAGAATAATGGTATATGATGATAAATGCCTAAATCGGCAAGAAGAAGTTGCTGCTATTGATATAATGGTAGCTTTATATTACAAATAGATACTTTAGGTATGTTTAATTTTAAGGATGGATTTATCATGAAAATAACAATAGTTTATGGTACAGAGCGAAAGGGTGCTACATACAATATTGCTCAGGAAGTGGTTAAAAATATCGAAAATGCAGAGGTGAATGAAATTTTTCTTCCAAGGGATTTGCCTGAGTACTGTATTTCATGCTTCAGATGTTTTACTGAAGAACAAGGAACCTGTGCGCATAGTCAATATGCCAATCAGATACGTGAAAAGCTACTATGGGCAGATTTAATTATATTAACTTCGCCTGTATATTCATTTCATGTTTCTGGTCAAATGAAGGTTTTTTTAGACCACTTTGCAAACATGTGGATTGTTCATCGTCCTAATAAAGAAATGTTTCATAAGCAGGGGTTGGTTATAGCTACAGCATCAGGACCTGTTTATTCAAAAACACTTAATGAAATGAAAGAAAGTCTGGATTTTTGGGGAGTTGCAAAAACGTATAAACTAGGCTTTGCATTAATGGAAGTAAATTGGGATAAGCTTTCTGCAAAAATAAAAAAGAAAATTTCTAAGAAGGCTAAAGCTATAGCTATAAAAATTAAAGCCAATGATGGGAATATAAAACCCTGCTTTAGGGTGCGTAAATGGTTTTATATAAGTCGTTTTATGCATAAGAAAATGAAATTAAATCCTCCTGATGTAGTATACTGGGAAGAGAAAGGCTGGACAGGAAAAGTACGACCTTGGCGCACATGATGGATACATAAACGTAAGTTAGTACAATATTAGTTAAGAGGTGAAATTAATGATATTTTATTTTTCTGGAACAGGCAATTCAAAATGGGTTGCGGAATATTTAGCAAATAAGTTGGATGATAGTGTGACAAATATTGTAGATGTAAAGGATGAGTCTTATACCTTCACAGAGGGGCAGAGGGTAGGCCTTATTTTCCCAGTTTATGCTTGGAGTGCACCACAGCTTGTATTTGAATTCTCAAGAAAAATAGATGTACATGGCGCATTTGTCTATTCCATTTGTACTTGCGCCAGTGAAGCAGGGAAAACAATGAAACAACTTGGCAAAGTCATTCCGCTAAATAGCGCTTATAGCATTTCTATGCCAAGTAATTATATTATTGGTATGAATACTGAAAGTGAAGAAAAAATACAAAGAAAGATAGCAAGTGCCAAAAAGAGACTTGATGTAATTTGTAACGATATAGATAAATACATTTGCAAATCAGATATTACAGAAGGTATCCTTCCTATTATAAAATCAGGCTTGGTTGCACCTATGTTTAATAAATTTGCCCGTACGACAAAACCGTTCAAAGTAACAGAAGGCTGCAATTCATGCGGATTTTGTGAAAAAGTTTGTTTGGCGAAAACAATTGAGATTAAAGATGGAAAGCCAATGTGGGGAAAAGAATGCTACCAATGTCTTGCATGCATAAATCGTTGCCCTCAAAAAGCAATTGAGTATGGCAAATCCACCGTAGGAAAATTAAGATATTATTTTAAGGGCGTTTAACTGAAATAAGCGAGCAAGATTAGCATGTAATACATTCATAAGACCTCTGATTAAATCCATCAGAGGTCTTCTAGATGCTGTTGCTGTCGCAAATTTTGAAATAACTTGGATAAGTATTTATGCTTCCAATACATTCAATAAAGCATACCCCATGTCCATTACACGTTTTTCATACTCTGTATTACTCAAAATGATAACTACATAAGGTTTATTATTATTTCTGATTATAAATGAGCTGTAACCTGGCAAATAACCTCCATGATGTACAACCTCTGCTTCTTTGCTATTGTCATCATTTGCTATAGTACTTGATGCACTATTGGAATTGTCACTGTGTTCATCCGCTGTTTCTGATTCATGATTATGGCTATCTTCTGCGCTATGTTCATCAATAAACCAGCCGTAACCATAATTTTTCATACGAGGAGTAAACATTTCCTTTAAAGATTTATTTGTAATAAGTTTATCGGTATTTAATGCCTTATTCCATTTATATAAGTCTTCAACAGTAGAATAAATCCCTCCTGCTGCATATGTAAGTGTAGGCTCTGCCTCAAATGATTTTTCATATGTATTTGAAGGTTCTGCCGTGTTTTCTTCTAATTCAGTAGTATTTGATGCAGGTTTTTTATATCCAATTGCCCTGTCAGTTATTCCAGAGTTGTTATTAGTACTCTTTGTATTGCTTAAGAATCCAGAGCTATTCATATTTAATGGGTTAAATATATTTTGTTCAATATAGTCCTCGTATTTCAGACCTGATACCTTTTCTATTATATATCCAAGCAATGCATAATTTGAGTTACTGAATTCATATTTTGTTCCAATATCAAAATTGATGGGCTTATTTTTGAATAAATCTATAACTTCTGCAGAAGTATATGTACGTTTTCCAATTTCTATTGATTCAATAAGTGAGTAAAGTTCAGGTATTCCAGAGGTGTGTGTTAGCAGATGATAAATTTTAATTTTTTCACCATTAGGATAATCTGCAATATACTTGTTAATTGTGTCCTGTATGTTTAGTTGATTCTTTTCTTGAAGCATCATAATTGCCGTAGCAGTAAACTGTGATGTAATAGAAGCGATTCCATAAACTGTTTGTGGGCTATTGTCAACTTTTCTGTCATAATCTGCCTTACCATAGCCGTGGTTTAATAGAAGCTCATCGCCATTTGCAACTAGAACAGAGCCGCTAAAGCCAGTATATAAACTTATTACATCTTCTAATTGAGTTTTAACATCCTTACTTGAAGAGGTATCACTTGTATCACTTGTACAACCTGTAAATAGTATTGAAAGAGTAAACAAAAAAGTAAGCATACCTAATAAAAATTTCTTTAGTATCATAAAAATCCTCCAAAACGACTAAATTCATTTAAAGTATACCAATTTTGACTTTGCATGTCAAAAATTAGGGGTAAAATTTTTATTTTAATAAGGACTCTTTTTAATTAAAAGCAGATTAATATCATTGGAAAATTTTCAATTTTAAGTCTATAATTTTTATATATAGGAGATAATACATAATTCATATGCAATCATTTAGAGTATTTAATATAAGTTTGTAGCAGCCAAAGTGCATGTTTATATTTAGTTAATATTATTATTTTAAAGTAGGTAAGGTAAATGTAAGATATATAAATTAACTTGTTGTTCTTATTTATGTTGAATGAAGTTTGCAGGTAAACTACTATTTTCCTATACGCGAGTAAGGCTTAGATAATTATCACAACCTTTTAATTTATTAGAAAAAAAGAAGGAGAATAATAAATGGAAACATTTTACACAGTACTCGCTTTGCTTCTAATAATTTGTGCTTCTAATATTATGAATCATTTTATTCCAGCTATTCCTGTACCGTTGTTCCAGGTGGCTTTAGGGAGTGCTCTGGTACTTCTTTCTCCCCAGCTTGAAATGGTAATGAATCCGGAATTGTTCTTTGTCTTGTTTGTAGCACCTATCTTGTTTAATGATGGTAAGCGTGTTCCAAGAGGAGAGTTATGGAATTTAAGGGCCCCTATTCTGATGCTTGCATTAGGGCTAGTTTTTGCTACCGTTTTCATAGTGGGTTATTTTATTAATTGGATGATTCCAACTATACCGCTATCAGCCAGCTTTTGCTTTAGCAGCGATTCTTTCACCGACTGATGCAGTGTCTGTTAGTTCACTTGCCAGCAGAATAAACTTGCCAAAAAATATAATGCACTTAATTGAGGGAGAAGCCTTAATGAATGATGCAATGCAGAGAAACAAAAGGTTCAGAATTTACTTTTGCAAGGAAAAGTAGATAGTGCGACTGCTTATCAAATCCAAAATATTTTAAATCAGAGAAGGATGCTATTATCAAACCGTTTCAAAATGAGAGCTTTGACCGCAGGAATTCTACTTACTTCAAGATTTACGCATTTGATTCAAAAAATGGGATCAAAGAAATACTCGGAGGGTCAATTAAATAATTACTACTCTGTAAGGAAAATAAAGATTGAGACTATAAATACTGCTATTGAAGCCATTAAAGAACAAATTAACGATGAAAATAGGGAAGTTTCATTATCTGTTATCTCGTATTATGAAGATATAATGCATGTACTTCAATATGATATTAAAAAGAAAGAGTATGATGAGCAATTTGAAAGGCTAAAGAGGGAGATAAATTTGAATTCACTTCAGGATGGAAGGGATAAAGTCCAATTAATGTATGAAGAAGGTGAGGTTTCAAGAGAAATAGCTAGTAAACTTCGTAATCTGGTAAATCAAATGGAAGCTCTTGTTATTGAACATGATACCTTATAGATTAAATTAATAAATATTTAGTGTATGAGCAGTGTACAAAATGTTCTAATTTAAACAGTAGTTTATATTTAGTTAATATTATTACATTAAAATAAAGTTAAAGATAATGATAAATGTATTTGTAATTTAACTATGTAAATGTACTTTATTGATATAGTTATGGTATAATAAAATGGAAAAAAAGTCTACTAAGCTTGTTTTTATATACTTGTAATTACAAATAAATAATTGTGGAAGGAAGAGTCAAGCACAATGATTATGAAAAAGGTTGCGCATATAAAATCTTTACATGGTTTAGACGCATTATTGACAAGTGATGAAATTGAAAATATAAGAGTAAGCTTTTTTGAGATGCAGCATTTATATCATTCAGCAACGCGTGAAATAAGTACAAAACTAGAAATATTGGATGACGAATTTAGATTTATACATAGGCGAAATCCAATTCATAATATGCAAAGTCGTATAAAATCAATTGAGAGCATTTTTGAGAAGTTGAATAGAAAAGGACTTGAAATTAGCATAGAGGCTGCTAAGGAACATTTGACCGATATAGCTGGAATTCGAGTAGTTTGCTACTATATTGACGATATATATAAGATTGCAGAAATGCTAAAGAGCCAAGATGACATTACTCTTATCCGTGAAACAGATTATATTAAAGAACCAAAGCCAAATGGATATCGCAGCTTGCATCTTGTTGTCAAAGTACCTGTATTTTTCTCAGATAGAAAAGAACTTGTACCTGTTGAAATACAGATAAGAACAATGGCTATGGATTTTTGGGCTAGTCTTGAGCATCAATTAAGATATAAAACTATGGAAACAGTTCCACCTTCAGTTTCGAAAGAATTGCAAGAATGTGCCGAAAAGATAGCATATACAGATTTAAAAATGCAGGATATTTATAAAACTATAATGAAATATAATTGTGATAATGAATTTGATTTGGAATCAATTTGATTTCCCGATTCTTTATTGTTAAAGGTGTGACAAATACTATTTATTTTAGAATAAAGTCTTGAACTTGAGTAATAACTTAGTTTGAGACTTTTTATATTGTTTATATAAGTTTGAGTACTAAAGCTTGTCAGAATGTTATAATTTCTGCGAAAATTAGGATAATAAGAGAAGTGTATTTTATGCTTATAATAACCAAGTAACTATTTATCTAAGGTGTACTCGCGTACAAGTATAAGCTAAGGTCAAAATTATAGTATTAGTTAACTGGTACTTCCGTACAAACTTATCTAAATGGATTACTCACAAGATATTTGTTAACTGGTATATAAGCAATAAGTAGTTTGCCTGTAAACTCAGTTCAAAATATGACAGCACAACGGCTTAAATAAGGAGACTAGATAAAAATATGAAAAACAACATTAAAATGCTTTTATTATTTATATTATTATGTGCCGGCATCACTTTTACATGTATAGGCTGTGCAATTAATAGTCAAAAGCTAGATTACAATGAAGTGAACGGGTATGTATCAGAGCCTATAACTACGAAAACTGATACTGAAAATAATAATTCCGTTACTACTTCTGAGAAATACAATTCAGATAAAGTAGGGGTACAAAATTCATTAAAGCAGACTCAAGAAGAAGCCATACCTACTCGATCGCCTTCTGAAGACAATACTTCAAGGGCTGTCTCTGAGCATAAAATAAGTGACAAAACTAAATTACCTCTTGAGGGATTAACCATATGCATAGATGCAGGACATGGGAAAACTGATAGAAAAGCCGATTTAAAGGAACCTATAGCTCCTGGCTCAGATATTATGAAGGCAGCTATTGCAAGCGGAACTTCTGGTGTTGCTACTAAAATCACTGAAGCAAGCTTAAATTTAACTGTAGCGAAAAAGTTGAAAAAGGCATTATCTGAGAAGGGTGCCAATATATTAATGATAAGGGAAACCGAATATTGTGATTTGACAAATGTTGAAAGAACAGAACTTTGGAATTCGTCTAGTGCTGACTTGACAATTAGGATACATGCAAATGGTCTAAATGACGATACAGTATCAGGAGTACTTATGATGGTACCTGGCGACAAATACATTAAAAACGATGAAATGCTTCAGAAAAGCACACTAATTGGAAAATATGTTTTCGAAGGGGTACTAAAGCATACTAAGGCTAAATCAAGAGGAACTGTTGTAAGCAACGAACTCACAGGCTTTAATTGGTCAAAAATACCAGTTGTACTCCTTGAAATGGGATTTATGACTAATGCCGAGGAGGATAAGTTACTAAATACAGATTTATATCAAAATAAAATAGTAACGGGCATAGTAGAAGGTATTGAGAAGTACCAGATAGGAATAAACATTAAATGAAATACTTAATTTAAAGTTAAGCACAAAGGGATACCATTACAGAAAAAAATACTGTACTACCTAAATGCAAAAAAATTAAGCAGTAAACGAGAATAGGACTTGATTATAAAAATTGCAATCTTACTTGACCAATGGACTAAGATAAATTACAATCAGAATAATAGGTTTATTCAAAGATTACTTTCTAGAAAATTTATCATAAGAGGTGCCGCAATGGGGTTTAATAATGAGGTCGTTAATAAAGTTTTAAGTTCATTTGAAATTGATAAGAATAGTATGATTAATATAGCCATGTTGTTTAAAAATGCTATGGAAGAGGGTTTAAAGGGCGAGAATACATGCCTTAAGATGATTCCATCATATGTTGGAAAGCCTACAGGAAAAGAAAAGGGTACTTTCATGACAATGGATATGGGTGGAACTAATCTGAGGTGCACAAAGTTTAAAATAGATAATGGCAATTTTGAAACCCTTGTTGAAAAGAAAGAAAAGCTTATAAATAAAGAAAAGAACTATGATCTTACTAAGCCTGATATTACTGCAAAACAGCTTTTTGGATTTATTGCTGATTGTATGGCTAGCATAACAGAACAAGGAGAAAGCATGTATTTGGGGAATACTTTTTCATTTCCCTGCAGACAGGAAGATATAAATGAGGCATATCTCATTAACTGGACAAAGGAAATTGCCACATCGGGTGTAGTAGGGCAAAATATAAACCAATTATTAGCTGAGGCACTTAAGGAGAAGAATATAAATATAGAGCCTGTGGCTTTGATAAATGATACAGTTGGAACACTGTTGGTTGCAATGTATAGCTATCAGGATGCTGATATTGGTTCTATTATGGGAACAGGACATAATACCTGCTATCTTGAAAACAATCATCCTCTTAATGGAGGAAAGATGATAGTAAATCTTGAGTCGGGGAATTACAATATAGGCTTACCGGTAACTAAATATGATGAGATAATTGACAAGAATAGTCAAGTGCCTGGTTCACAGCTTTTAGAGAAAATGGTATCAGGATATTATATGGGTAGCTTAGTCAAAGAAATATGCTTTGATTTGTTTAATAGCAAGGCACTATTTACAAGTGATGAAGTAGACACAAAGGATTTCTTTGATCAGAAATTTAGTGCACTTACAGTTGAAAACTTTATACTATATCCTTCAAAGTGTGAAGACCAGTATAATTGCTCTTCTGAAGATGCTCAGATAATAAAGGCTATATCAGAGGCAGTTTTAAAGAGAGCTGTTCGTATAGTAGCTAGTTCTTATTTAGGAGTTCTATTCCATCAAGAGAATAGGGGTTCAGAAGTTAAGAATAAGCATGTTATCGCAATTGATGGAACCATTTACGAGAAAATGCCAAAGGCTCCAAAGCTTATGGAAGAAGCTTTCATAGATGCGTTAGGTGAAGATGCTGCGAATATTAATATTAAGCTTGTTAAAGACGGTTCTGGTTTGGGTGCAGCTATAGCAGCGGCTGTGGCAGTAACACAGAGGTAGAGGATAAATTATTACTAAATGAAATTAATATAGAGATTTTATATAAAAAAACAAAAAGTGGTTTTGGTAGACCACTTTTTGTTTTTTTTAGGCATGTAATATTCTTTTAAGCAATAACTTTTGAGCTTTTTGAATGGTTTGATGTCTAGTTGGGGTAGAACTGTAAACTTAAATTTTAATTATAAGCCAATTGTAATATTACCCCAATAAGTTAATGTTTATTGCGCAGTAGTTTGTAACTGCAACGCAATTTTTAGAATATTTGTAACCTGTCTTGTAGCACATGGCTGGCTATAAACTCAGTTTCAGCTAATAGCTTCCTTCATACCACGAACATATTCATACAAGGGTTTAGCGGCATTTGTACCATGCTCTTCAATAATTTTTACAATAGCACTTCCTACAATTATTCCATCAGCACAAGAGCTTATTTGAGCGGCTTGTTCTGGTGTAGATATACCAAAGCCTACTGCTATAGGAACATCGGTGACAGCTCTGATATTAGACAAAATAGAGGATATATCTGTTTTTATTTCATTTCTTACTCCTGTTACACCCATTGAGGAGACACAATATACATAGCCTTGTGCTTTGCGTGCTATTTTGTCTATTCTTTCTTGTGATGTAGGTGCAATTAATGAAATAATATCAATACTATACTTTTCACTAAAAGGCGTAAGCTCAGCCTTTTCCTCAAAGGGAATATCGGGTATTATTACTCCGTCTACACCATTATTATTACATTCTCTAAAAAAGTGGTCATAACCATATGTGAATACTGGGTTTAGATAGGTTAAGAAAACTATTGGAATTTGAGTTTTTAAACGGACCGCTTTAACCATATTAAATATTTTATCTAGTGTGGTATTGACAGATAAAGCTCGTTCATTGGCTCTTTGAATAACCTCACCTTCAGCAATGGGGTCAGAAAAGGGTATACCAATTTCTATTAGATTGGCGCCCGCTTCCACCATTGAAAGTATGAATTCCTCTGTTTTGTCAAGAGATGGGTCACCTGCTGTTAAAAAGCCTATAAACGCCTTACCATTTACAAATGCATTTTTTATTTTACTCATTTATTTCCACCCCCATATATTTTGCTATAGCTGCAACATCCTTATCTCCACGGCCTGAAAGACAAATTACTATTATTTTATCCGAGGGCAATTTTGGTGCAAGCTTCATGGCATGTGCTACAGCATGTGAGCTCTCTATTGCTGGAATAATACCTTCGACCTTGGAAAGATATTCAAAGGCATTAATTGCTTCTGAATCAGTTATAGGAACATATTTAGCACGTTTAATATCATGCAGATGTGCATGCTCAGGGCCTATCCCTGGATAATCTAGTCCGGCAGATATTGAATATACAGGTGCAATTTGGCCATGTTCATCTTGGCAAAAATATGACTTCATACCGTGAAATATCCCTAGCTGTCCTTTTGCAATTGTTGCAGCATGGTAATCGGTATCTATCCCTTTTCCAGCAGCTTCACAGCCGATTAACTCAACGGATGTGTCATTAATAAACTCATAAAACAGACCCATTGCATTACTTCCACCACCCACACAAGCAATTGCAACATCAGGGAGTCTACCTTCTTTTTCAATCATTTGCTCTCGTACTTCCTTGCCAATTACACTCTGGAAATCACGTACTATCATTGGAAAGGGATGAGGTCCCATTACTGAACCTAGAACATAATGTGTGTCAGCTACACGCGTTGCCCATTCACGCATAGTTTCATTAACTGCATCCTTTAGTGTTTGAGTGCCGCTGGTAACAGCATGAACTTTTGCGCCCAAAAGCTCCATCCTAAAAACATTAAGTGCTTGGCGCTTTGTATCTTCTAGCCCCATAAAGATTTCACATTCCATATCCATCAATGCAGCAGCTGTAGCTGTAGCAACACCATGCTGACCAGCCCCAGTTTCTGCTATAACACGTTTTTTACCCATCTTTTTTGCTAATAAAATTTGCCCCAATACATTATTTATTTTGTGGGAGCCGGTATGGTTTAAATCCTCTCTCTTAAGATAAATTTTTGCACCACCCAAATCCTCAGTCATTTTTTTTGCATAGTATAAAAGGGAAGGCCTGCCGGCATATCCTCTCAATAATGTAGTAAATTCATTGTTAAAGCTATAGTCATTTTTGTAGTAGTTATAGCTTTCTTGTAGCTCAATTATTGCATTCATAAGTATTTCAGGGATATATTGTCCTCCGTGCTTGCCATATCTTCCATTTGCCATTTATCTCACACTCCTTTTAAAATGTTTTACTCCATAAAATTGTTTCGAACTAGACTTACAATATCTATAATTTTGATTTTATCCTTAACACTATTTGTTTCTACACCACTGCTCACATCCAGACAGTATGGCTTAGAGCTGTCTATAGCTGCTTTTGCATTGCAAGAGTTTATGCCTCCTGCAAGAAAAAAGGGTTTTTCTACATCTCCTGCTAATTTCCAGTCAAAGGTTTTACCCGTACCTCCATATTCTTTATCTGAGAATGTATCTAGGAGTAAAAATTCGCAGGATAACTGCTGTGCTGCAGTTATTGATGATAAATCCTTTACTCTAATAGCTTTAATAATGGGCTTGCTAATTTGCTGACTCAGATTTCTTAAATACTCTTCATCTTCATCACCGTGAAGCTGAACATAATCTATAATGTTAGATTGGCATAACTGTTTGATAACGGATATATTTTCATTAACAAAAACTCCTACTGCTTTAATTCTATAATCAAGTGAACTTTTTAGCTGGAAAGCAGTATCAATACTTACCCTTCTGCAGCTATTGGCAAAAACAAACCCAATAAAGTCGGGCAAAGCTTCATTTACAAATTCTATATCCTGTAATCTGGTAAGACCGCAGATTTTTATTTTAGTCATAAGTTATGTCCAGTTTATAAAGTCATTTTCCAATAAAGGTCAAAAAATAGAAAATTAACTTTTTTTAATACTGGTTTTCTCTCTTTCTCTTTTATTTTTGTTACTTTAAGTGTTAACTTGCCCTCATCCTTTGTAACTCGGCTGAAATATTCTCACTTCGCATTAGTGTTTCACCAATAAGAACTGCATTTGTACCATTTTGACGTAAGGCAACTATATCCGATGGGGATTTTATACCACTCTCAGAAACAAAAATTTTGTCATCAGGTACCAGTTTTCTAAGTCTTACACTGGTATTGATATCAACTTCAAAGGTCTTTAAATTACGGTTGTTAACACCGATTATTCTTGCACCTGATTCTAATGCACTGTAAAGTTCTGTCTCATCGTGTGCCTCTACAAGACAGGAGAGCCCAAGATTATCGGCAATCTTTATATATTCCTTCAGTTCATTAGTATCCAATAAAGCGCATATGAGAAGAACTGCATCGGCACCGAGCAGGTGAGCTTCATATATCTGATAAGGATCAATAGTAAAGTCTTTACGGAGTACAGGTACTTTAACAGATTTTTTTATTTCCCTTAAGTAATCATCGTTTCCCAAGAAATAGAAGGGTTCTGTAAGAACAGATATTGCATTTGCACCAGCTTTTTCATATTCTTTGGCAATTTGGATATATGGAAAATGCTCTGCTATTATTCCCTTTGAGGGGGATGCCTTTTTAACTTCACAAATGAAAGATATATCTTTAGTCTTAAGAGCATTTTCAAAAGTAAAAGGCAAAAAGGTTTGATATTTTTTTGCATTAGCTTTTAAGGTTTCAATTGGATTAATAGCTTTTGCTGTTCTAATTCTTATTTTTGTGTGTTCAACTATTTTGTCAAGTATCATACTAACCTCCCACGCCCCATTTGGGCATAAAATATAATTAATTTATTAGGCCATGTTTAAACAAATTTCATTTTCGAGCTTTTTAGTTAAATGAATTTGATAACTGAATGAATTTATTTAACTGAGAGAGAGCAGCACCGCTATCAATAAGTTTTTCAGCCATTTTTACGCACTCTCTGAGAGTTACTTTATTATATGCCATATACAAGCATAGTGCCGAGTTCAGGACAACAATATCCCTCTTTGGACCTTTCTTGCCGGATAATATATCAATAGCAATGTCTGCATTTTCTTTTGGAGCTCCACCTGTTAAATCTTCTGGGAGACACCTTGTAAGTCCTAATTGTTCAGGAGCTAAGAAGAAACTGTTAAGTGTTCCTTCATTTACTTCGCAAACTGTAGTAACATCACAAAGAGTAACTTCATCAAGTCCATCGTGACCATGAACAACCATCGCTCTCTTAATTCCAAGGTTTAAAAGAACTTGTGCTAAAGGCTCAACTAGATTTTCATCATATACACCTAATAGCTGCATGTTTGCACCAGCAGGATTGGAAAGAGGCCCTAATATATTAAAAATGGTTCTTACTGACATTTCCTTGCGAACTGGTGCAGCATACTTCATAGATGAATGATAAGTTGGAGCAAACATAAAGCACATGCCTATTTTTTCTAGTATTTGTGCGCTTTGCTCAGCAGTTAAGGCAATATTTATTCCCAATGCCTCAAGGACATCTGCACTTCCACATTTACTTGAAACAGAGCGATTTCCATGCTTTGCAACAGGTACTCCTCCTGCTGATATAATAAATGTTGAAACTGTTGAAATGTTGAAGGTGAACGCTTCATCTCCACCAGTACCTACAATGTCAAGAACGTCTTTATTTGGATTTATTCGTAGACTTTTTTCTCTCATTACACTGGCACAGCCAGTTATTTCGTCAATAGTTTCACCCTTCATACGCATTGCAGTTAGGAAGGATGCAATTTGTGCATTACTAGCTCGACCTTCCATGATTTCTTCCATTACCAATTTAGTTTGCTCAAGGGAAAGGTTGTTTTTGTTAATTACCTCATAAATAGCTTCTTGTATCATTATACGTTACCTCCTATTTTAAGAAAGTTATCTAAAATACATTTTCCGTTTGGAGTTAATATTGATTCTGGATGGAACTGAACCCCATATAAATCGTAGTCTCTGTGTTTAACTCCCATAACCTCACCATTGCTATCTTCAGCAATAACAAGCAGTTCATCAGGTAATGTATGACGGGCTGCTGCAAGGGAATGATATCTAGCACCATCAATAATGGGGGGGAGACCTTTGAAAAGAGCACTTCCATTTGCAATGTGAATTTTTGAAGATCTACCATGCATTAGGACCTTTGCATATGTAATTGTTCCTCCAAAAACCTCACAAATAGCCTGATGTCCAAGGCATACACCCAAAATAGGAAGTCTGTTATAAAAATAAGATATTACATCCTCGCAAAGGCCTGCATCCTTTGGCCTTCCAGGGCCAGGTGACAAAATAATATGTGAGGGTCTCAAATTTTCAATTTCATGTAATGTAAGCTGGTCATTTCTTATTACTTTAATATCGCTGTTTATAACTCCAACTAGTTGAAAAAGGTTGTATGAAAAGCTATCATAGTTATCAATTAGTAATATCATTATTTTATCCCCCTTACAGACATTTCTATGGCATTTATAATTGCTTGTGCTTTGTTTGCTGTCTCAATATATTCAGTTTCAGGAACACTGTCTGCTACAATTCCGCCACCTGATTGTACGTATACTTTATTATCCTTTAAAACTGCCATTCTGATTGCAATACAGGTATCCATGTTTCCTGTGAAATCAATATAGCCGATTGCTCCACCATAAATTCCTCTTTTATGTCCTTCTACCTCATTTATTATTTGGCAGGCGCGGATTTTTGGAGCGCCTGAGAGGGTGCCGGCTGGGAGAAGTGCTGAGATTGCATCAAGCTGGTCAAGTTCCTTACGCAGTTTGCCTACAACCTTTGATTCAATATGAATAACATGTGAGTACTTTCTTATGCTTAAATAATCTTTTACTTCGACGGAACCAAATTCACTTATTTTACCTAAATCATTTCTGCCTAAGTCAACCAGCATATTATGTTCAGAAAGCTCCTTTTCATCATTTAGAAGCTGCTCAATTAATTGAATATCCTCTTCTTCACATTTACCTCGTGGTCTTGTTCCGGCGATAGGGAAGGTAGCAAGGTTTCCGTCTTCAAGCTTAATAAGTGTTTCAGGAGATGTTCCTGTTATTTCTACATCATCAAACTTTAAGAAAAACATATATGGAGAAGGATTTGTAGTTCTAAGGGTTCTATAGGTGTCAAAAAGACTGCCCTCAAAGTCGGCTGATTTACGGTTTGATGGAACAGCTTGAAAAATATCACCCTCATGAATATAATGTTTTACTTTTTCTACGATGTTAGAGTACTCTTCCTTGCTAAAGGTGGGCTTAAAAGGTGATAACAGCCTTGAAGGAGTTGTCGCCACAGGTACATATCTCTTAATTAATTCAATTATGCTTTCAAGCTCTTTGATTCCTTGCTCATAATTAACTTCCAGATTATCTGTCTTAATATTTATCACGACTATTATTTTTTGTGAGAAGTGATCAAAGGCTATTACCTTGTCGAATAGCATTAAATCTATGTCATAAAATTTCGTATTATCAATTGCATCTAGCTTTAATGTATCTTCACTATATTTAATATAGTCATATGCAAAATAACCTACAAAACCACCTGTAAATGGAGGTAAGTAGTTTAGCCGAGGGCTCTTGTATTCATTAAGTATTGATCTGATTTGAACGTTAGGATCATCAGTTTTAATGTGTTTAGTTGCTGCAGAGACACTTTTAATATCAAGCTCACCATCTTTACACGTCAATTCAACTATTGGATCGAAACCTAAAAATGAGTAACGTCCCCATTTTTCACCGTTTTCAACGCTTTCCAAAAGATAGTATTTACTGCTTGCAGCCTTAATACTTTGTAATACAGAAATAGGGGTTACAGTATCAGCAAAAATCTCACAGCTTATGGGTATTATTGTGTAGCCATCTGATAATTGCTTTGCTTCATTAAGACTTGGTTTATACATGGTTACCACTCCTTTTAGTATAAAAATTATTTTCTCAGTTGTTTTACTCATGACCGCAAATATTGGGTTAGGGTAAAGCTCTCAATTGCTATTAGCCAATATAAAGTTTGGCAAAAGAACACAAATTAACAAGCTAACATTATTTGAACAAAATAAAAACACCCGCCCAATGACTTTTAATATGTCAAGGACGAGTGTGTATATTTCACCCGCGGTGCCACCTTGTTTTGTAAGAAAAAAATCTTACACTCTTAAAGAAATACAATCATATTTCCCACAAATAACGCTTGTGATACGTCGCAGAATACTTTGAAAGAAGAAAACCTTCATTTGACTGCGCCCTCAGTGGTCCATTTGATGTACTGCGTTCTGCGAGGCTCTCAGCTATCCTCACTCTCTGTAAGTGCACGTGTCATCGTTATCTCCACTTCAACGGTTTAAAGGGCAGATATTTAATTAAACATATGATAACATCCAGAATAGGTTATTGTCAATAAGAATATTTTACATTTATAACCATTAATTCAATTTATATTCTTGTATCATTGATTTTCTATAAACTTTTAATGATTTTAATAAGACCTATAAAATTATCTGGTAAAGACCAACTAATAATAATATCAGACCTGATATGAGTGTTGCTCTATCGCCAAGAAGCTGTGTAGCATAGCGTTTTCCAATTAATGCACCAAAGGATATAGTAAAAAGACTGAAAACAGTTACAGCTGCTGTAAGAACTAATATATTAACACCTGCCATACCAGCGCCAAAACCTGTTCCTAAGCAATTTAAAGCCAGAGCAATACCAAGTATAATGGATTCCTTTAGGGAGATATCTCCTGAATAATCCGTATCTGCGATACTTGGATCATTCATTACTGCCCTTATGTTATCGATATACACATAATTGCTTTCTTGAGTCTTTTTGGTTTTTATTCTTGTATGTAAATAATTTGCAATTGTGTAAATACCCATGATGCTTACAATAGAACCACCGATAACATTTCCTAAGTAATTTGGAATATAGTTAGTGAGTAAATTTCCAAAAAAACTAGAGATAAAAGTCGCAAAACCTGAAAAGAATGCTATAGCAAGATTTGACTTTGGTGGAACACTTATTTTTTTAGCACCATAAGCTAATCCAATTGCCATATTGTCAAGATTTGGAGCTAAGCATAGTAAGAATATGGATAAAATATGCACTAATGAATCACCTCACTAGGCAGTATATTTACCTAGAGGACTATTAGTGCATGTTCGATTTTTAAAAATTATATCTCCTGCAAAACTTGTAGGATAAAGTTCGTAATTACATTATATCAGTCTATAATGGGTTTGTTAGTTAAAAAGCTACTTGTTTTTATCCTTATCAGATGGCTTTAATTGATCTTTTTTAATTATTGTATCCAGAATCTTTTCCGCTACTATTCTATGGGCGTTTGCCTCACTTGTAAGCTGTAGGGCAAAAAGGCGCAGAGCTGTTTCATAATTTTCCTCATTTATTTCGTTTATAGCTGAAGTCAGCTTGTCGCAAACAATACTAAAGGCTTCGTCCTGGAGCTTTGTAAGATTTTCAAAAAACTCTTGGTACTTTTGTTCGCTTTCAAACTCACTTAGGGATTCAGCGATTAGTGGAATTGGTAAAATAGGCTTTAGCATTGACATGATGTAAAGTGTTACCAAATGAACCTTGTCGTATTTTTTATTTACAGGACGTTTAAGGTAGCCTTCTTTTACATAATTATTTACCATACTTGAAGTAATAATTTTACCTTTGTCATCACCGTTGTTAAAAATGTCTAGAAGTCTCTCTAAATAGGTTACAACCTGATCCATATATAAATCTATGCTGGGAAAGCTTGACCAGGCTTCTGTTTTGTATGAGCTCAAGTTGCTAGAAAAAACACTAAGTTCCTGTTTTATTGAATTCAATTTGTCAGTACTCAAATGATGCCTCCTGTTTAATATTTACTCAATGTAAAATATAGTAAAAATAAAAGCTCATCTATGGATGAAACTATGAAATCTATTTTATTTAAATTATATCATAATGCCATTAAATTACAATGCAAATACATAAACTGCTTGACAAATAGAATGATATTATATAATCTAGTAATAGAAACTAGATGGTATGGTTCTGATGTTGTGACAAATGAAATATATTAGACATTAAAATAAATTTCGTACATAGTTTATCGGAACGGAGACTTATCAATTACTTGTTAACAAGGAAGTTAACTTATTTTATGAAATATTTAACATTTTATTTTAATTTCCTGCAAAAGTTGAAACAATATAAAATAAGCGTTAATAATAATAAAAAGCAGAAACGGAAATACTATTTATAATAGCTATAAAAAGACGGAGAATATACTCAAACTTTGATTATAAAAAGTACTTAAAATACAGGTGTTAACAGACCTTTGCTAAATGCTATATTAAAAATTAAAAGGTTTTAGGCATATATCCAATTACGAAGCTAAGAAATATAATAATATAGATTATACGGAAGGTGATAGTTATGATGCAATTAAATAATAAAAAAATTACAGTATGGGGTGACTCGATTCTAAAAGGAGTTATTTTAGATGAGCAAAATGGAAAATACAAGGTTATGGAAAATAGTTGTATCAACAGCTTCGCTGAGATGACAGGATGTTCTGTAAAGAATAATGCTCATTTTGGAATGACCTCCACAAGGGCACTAAACAAGATAGCAGCATCTATTGATAAGCAGAATTTAAGTAAGGATGATATAGTTATCATTGAATTTGGTGGAAATGACTGTGATTTTAATTGGAGTGATATTTCAAAGGAGCCAGAAGGCATACACCAACCTAAAACAACAATTGAGAACTTTAAAGACTCTCTGCAAAATATAATAGATATGTTTATGAAAAAGGGAGTGACTCCTATTCTTATGAATCTACCTCCTTTGGAGCCAGAACGCTATTTTAATTGGATTTCTAGAGGACTAAACAAAGAAAATATTCTACATTGGCTTGGGGATATCGCAAGAATATATCGTTGGCAAGAAGCGTATAACAACGCTGCAGAGTGGATTGCACGACAAAATAATTGTAATCTTTTAAACGTAAGAGAGGGCTTTTTAATTAGCAAGAATTATAGTTCTCACTTCTGTGCAGACGGGATTCATCCCAACGAAAAGGGGCATAAGAAAATACTTGAATCCCTTTTGGAGTTTTCTTTTTAACTGCATAATATCGTAATTCAAATAAAGATAAATAAAGAATTCTATTATTATATATCAAGAGAATTAACAAAAACTACCCAGATATTTCAAATGGTTTGGGTAGTTTTATTATATTGCCCATTAAAATGGAGTGGTTTATACAAACTTAATACTTATAAGCAATAAGCAATATCTACTCCATTTCTTTTAACTTATTCTCTATGTCCTCGGATGTAATTGCAGACAAATAATGAGGTTTGAACTGCATAGCTTTATTTAGATATTCAATGCACTTTTCTCTATCTCCCATTTTTTCCAGCACCAGTGCATAATCATAAAAAGCCTCAGGAAATTTGGGGTTTAAAGCCATAAGCTCCTTGAAGACTTTATCAGCATTTTCAAAATCACCAAGAAGGAAATATGTTTCACCTAAATTGTCTAGTATTATTCCGTTTGTGTTGTTGTAGTCATATGCCTCAAGGTTGAATTTAAGTGCCTTGTCTAGATTTCCATTGAGATTATAAAGATAACCTAGGCTGCCATAGATATTAGTGTTTTTATAGCTAGCTATAACTTTTTCAAATAGGGTAATTGCTTCATCAATTTGACCTTTTTTCCACAATGCAAGGGCATAGTTTGCTTGGACATCAAACTTTTCTGTGGCTGATAGCTTTGAAGAATTGAATAGCTCTGTAAATATACTCATAGCTTCTTCAAGCCTTCCGTGCTTTAACAGCATATAACCATAAGTTGATACTACAGATGCTTTAGCACTGCCAGTTTTGTATGCTTTACCCAGTAAATCTAAGACCTCTTGAGCATTTCCTTTTTGAAATGCAAGATTAGCTTTTATTACATATATTTGTGCAGAAAGTTTACCAAATATCATTATATTGCCCATGTCTTCAAATAAGAAAAAATAATTGACATGGACTTAACACCTCCTATCCATCCCTTGATAGAAATTTAGAATCATAGGAATACCATCACTTTATTTTATCAAATAAACTTCTTTAAATAAATAGGGTTATTCACTGTTACAGCTCCGACGAGTAAATATTTATTCTAGTTAGTTATTACCAAAACTGTTAAAATGTGATATAATATTATTAGCGA
>JAEWZA010000398.1 GCA_023395575.1 Bacillota bacterium | reverse complement strand
GTCGGCTACAATACTTGTTCTTCACCTACTATTTCTAGCATCAATTTCTAACCGAGCTTCGCAATTAGATATATATTGCACTCGCGTACCAATATAAATAATAAGTAGTATACCTGCAAACTCAGTTTTGAAAAAAATTAGCACAATTAGTTAATTTAATGATACAATGCTATGGAAAATCTGTAAAGAATAATTTCTACATACAAAAAACACCTATTCCTGAAATAAGAAGGATAGGAGTTTTTGCAGTGCAGTAACTATGATAGAGTCTTTTGAAGTCTAGCATTACTGTCTCTCATGGTTAACTCTGATTTATATTTTTCTAGTATATCTATTAGAGCTTGAGGGTTTATATTCCCTTTGTCATAAAATTCATCCAAAACCTGTGCAAGTATTTTTTCTTTTTCATTTATACTAAGATTACTCTGTCGAACCTTCAGCCTGAAATCTGCAAGAAGACTAACAATATCTGAATAGTTCTCAGTGAAAAATCTATCTAATACCTTCCTGATTTTTTTCGCAAGAGCAGGATAAGCCCCAGAAGTAGAAATCCCTATTGATAAGGCTCCTCTTTTTATTATAGAAGGAAAGAAGAATGTACACATATCGGGGTTATCAACCACATTAACAGGGATATTTCTTTGTACTGCAGCCCTGTAAACACTTTCATTGACTGTAGGTGAAGATGTAGCCGCAATTATTAATGTTGCGGCATCAATGTCACCTTCATTATATTCTCTTTTTATCAATTTAATTTTTTTATTAATTTCTAAGTCCATAAGTGTAGGGTTAATTTCAGGAGCAATAACAGTCAAATGAGCTTTATACCTGAGTAGAACTTCAACTTTTCTTGAAGCTACCTCTCCCCCTCCAATAACAATACAGCTTTTATTTTTAAGATCCACAAACAAAGGGAACATACCCACTTTTATTCCACCTCAATCCCTTCAAAATGTTTTATCATAAGCATTAATTGTCATACTTTTTTTAACAATGTATTTCTGTATTTGTACCACCTGATAAACTCATTAATATGACAATTAATCTGAGCTTCAATATAATTCATATCCAGCTGATTATGGCCCTGGTCTTTAACATTTTTTAACTTGAAACTTTTTAATTGATCTATATTATATAGTTCTATATTTTCACTCTTACTAATAGCCTCATCAAAATCCCTTGGTACTGCCAAATCAATAAATATGTGCTTCTTGTTAGTGCTGATAAGCTCCTTTTCAAGCATATCTTGTGTAATTATATAGTGAGGACTGGACGTAGCCCCCATTACTACATCACTTTCTTCTATAAATGAATACCTGTCTTTATAACTGATTATGTTAACACTTGATTGATTAAATTCTTTTGTCAAGATTCCATTTCTCTGAGTAATATATATTTTGGCTACACCCAATTCTTGTAGTTTACAACAAATAGTCTTTCCTATTTCGCCTGAGCCAATAATCAAAATATTTTTAGTTCTAATGCTCTCTCCAAAAATATCCTCAAGGAGAAGTACAGCTTGACCTGCAACTGAAGTAACTTTATTCAGAAAAAGGTTTCTTGTATGTAATTTTTTAGAAGCCGTAATGGCAAGTCTTGATAAGGTATTCAAAACGGCTTTACTTGTTCCGTGTTTTATAGAAATCTCATAAGCCCTTTTGAACTGCCCTAATATTTGATCCTCACCAATAATCATGGAATCCATGCCAGAGGCGACTTTCATAATATGTCTAATTGCATTAATGCCTTCATATATATATAAGTACTTTTTTACCTCATATATATCTAAGCCCTTTAATATGCAAAACTTCTTTTCAATGTATCCGGTATCTGCAAGGGTGTTTTCTGAAAAAATATGTAATTCAGTTCTATTGCAGGTAGAAAGCAGGGCGCACTCCATAATCCCATCAAGAGCTTTAATACTAGACAGGATATTTTTATATTCATGCTGTTCAATACTGAATTTTTCGCGTATTTGTACCGGAGTTGTTTTGTAATTCACCCCGATTACATATATTTCCATACTATATTCACCTCATTAAGGAATGACTATATAATAAATTTAAATATCAATTTAATTTTCAAATTCTTTTTCAAGCAGTTCCCAGCCAACTCTGTCAACAGTATTTCTGAAGCGTTCGCCTTGCTTTCCATGTTTTTCAAAGAATTTAAGTGTAATATCTACAATTTTGAAAAGCTCCTCAGTTGAATAAATAATTGGCAACAGCTGAATTCCAGTTGCTATTCTGTTTCCAAATAATCCTCCAAAATAAACAATAAAACCCCTATTACCTTTCAATGCTTTAGTTGGACAAGCTTTCACACAACGACCGCAGTTATTGCAGTTTGATTGTTCATAATTAAATTTTTTGTTGCTTTTGTCAACTGTTATTGCTTTCTTACGACATACTTTACTACATAAGCCGCAGAAAGTACAGCTACCCTCTTCCCATTCTGGCTTTAGAGCACCCTTTACACCAAGGTCATTTTCTTCAGCCTTCAGACAGTTATTGCCACAAGCAGTTATTCCAAACTTAAATTTATGTGGCAATTCTCTGCCATGATATTTAGCATCAAACTCATATGCAAGAGCAGTAGAATCCATAAGTCCGTTAGAACAA
>JAEWZA010000291.1 GCA_023395575.1 Bacillota bacterium | reverse complement strand
GCCTGAGTCCATGCCTGTTATTAACTGAGTTTGCAGAATATATGGGATGGATATAATTATGTATGTTGATGGGTTACACGAAAAAGGTATTTTTGCTGATGGTTTTCCATTCAGACTAGAAGTAAATACCTTCGATAATTTTGACTATCCTGTGCATTGGCATGCAGTGATAGAAATTTTGTATATAGAAAAAAACCATTTTAATATAAATGTTAACAACAAGGAGTTCAAGCTAGATGAAGGTGATATCCTTTTTATTGCGAGTGGTGATACTCATGGTTTTTCGAACCGAAATAATAACGGCAAGAGAATTTTTATACAGTTTGACTCTTCGTCATTAAGTACCTTTGGTAATAACAATATTATTAAGGCTTTAATATCAAGTACATTTAAGATATCAATAAAGGATGTGCCTTTTCAGGAAAGTATTAAAGAACATATTTTAAGTATTATTGAAAATTATTCCAAAAAGGATTTTGGTTTTGAACTTTTCATCAGCGCAAGAATCCATGATATTTTTGCAATCATATCAAAATTTTTAGCTGATAAAATCAATTTGGAAAATAACACTGGCAACATTAAAAAAATGCAGGGAATGGATAAGCTTGCTGAGGCCTTTAAATTTATTGAAGCTAATTATATGAACGATATTTCCCTCTCAGATGTAGCAAAAGCAGTAGGCTTTAGCGAATCTTACTTTTCAAGGATGTTTAAGGATATTACTGAGAAAAATTTTATCCTTTATTTAAACGAATATAGAATAAAACAAGCCGAGCTTTTTCTCATGGCATCAAATATGTCCATCGCAGATATAGCATATGCTGTTGGTTTTAACAGCATAGTTACCTTTAATAGATCCTTTAAAAGCATCAAGGGTTGTTCACCCTCTGTATACAAAAAAATTGGATTGTAGGTATTTACTTCTTTAAGCTTAAAACAAGAGCTGCTACAAAACAAGAAATAATATATCAACAGTAAACTGCTTAAATAGTATTCCCGTGCAGTATATATCTATGGCTCGCTCCCGAAATTGACGCTTAATTAATTGCGGTGCAGAACAAGCACTTCCTCCGACCGTTTAAGACAAGTCATCCTGTCTTGTGTTATACTTACAGCTACTTACTTTCGCTGTGTCGGATACAATACTTGTTCTTACCCTACTATTTCTAGCATCAACTTCTAACTGAGCTTCTCCATGATTATATTGCACTCTCGTACTATTTTTTGCAATAAGACATCTGTATACAGAAGATTTATTTTAAGACAGCTCTATCATGATTGCAGTTCTATTAATTTGTTATCACAACTAGCTATTTATTGCCACTCCATTATCAGCTTCTTCAACTCTTTCTTCTATATAGCTTTTCACATCATCCCTTGGTATGCCTAAAGCTACTGCTAACTCACCATAAAGTAAATCTTCAGCCTTTTTCATATAACGCTCATCTATCTGTCCAAGTTTTTTCCCTTGTCCCACAGCAATCACTCTTTTATTATAAACAGTCTTAATAATTTTGATTAAATCACTGCATTCATGGGACTGCATGGATTCCTGATATTGTACTTCAACTAATTTTGAATTGTTAGAAAGGTTAGTCTCCGTACTAATACTTGGAATAAGGTCAATAAGCTGTTGCGCTTTTTCATATGTAATAATTGGCCTCATAAACACACTGGTATCGATAGGTGTAAACACCTTCCCATTTTGATAAAATGGACAAAGTGTATAATATATTCTTGTTTCATCAAGTCCACAAATATCAGGTGTTCCTATTGCTTCTACTCTGCAAGCTCCGTAGCTTCCGTAAATAACCAAATCACCAATCTGATACATAATTTTTTTAACGCCTCCAATTTTTTATTTATTTTGATCTTTTATCCTCTCAATTTAAGTTCTCTTTAATTGCATGTTTTCCTAATTCTAAATATAATTTGTATTAAACTTTGATTTGTTACAAAAATAACGTGTAGTTTTGACAAGCGTAATTACGTCTATCAAAAACCACACGTTGTTTCATAGTATTATTTTAGCATATATTTTAAATAAAAGTAAGCAAAACTAACTTACTAATCTAATTTAACATTTGATCATAATTGAAAACTCATTTCTAAAGGAAGCAGTTGAATATTAGCAGGTTTTCTATTTTTCTAATGCTCTTAGCCGGTTTCTTGCTATAGCCCCCATTAGTATTTGCTATGGGAGCTATAGTACTATCTATATTAACCAGACTTTAAATATATCCGAGCTATCTCAAGTTATTACTAGCCCACATTTCACATCCCAAATCTGATAAAAGATATTATTACCGGCAAACAAGCAATAGTAAACAGTTTAAAGAACATTTCAACATATAAATCAACATATAAACTCCCGTATTCTTAGAAACCAAAACATCCTAATTTTTGAGAGTTTAGCACCATTTTTCGACATATAGAGTTTGAATACTGGTATATACCTTTGATGCTTGTTTATACATCATGCACTGAGTAGTTTATCAATACTTGACTGGTCAAAACCTACAATTATGTTTCCATTGATATCAATTACTGGAACACTACGCTGACCTGATTTACGTATCATTTCAAGCGCTGCTTTTCTATTAACTGCTACATCTACTTCCTTAAATGAAATGTTTTTTGACTTTAAATAGTTCTTTGCTGCTGTGCACCAAGGACAGGATGGAGTAGAATATACTTTGACTGACATGCGCATTACCTCCTTTTTCGGTTTATCATCATTTAAAAAATTGATTGGTTATTATATACCTCATCTAAATGCATTTAAACACAAAATATGTATAACTTTGTAATTTTATGATAAATTATATAGTTAACATGCTTATAATCATGGTTTCAACTTTCTCAGCCAGATTTTTTGTACGAAAGTTGATTAAGACTGTTTGTTTATAGAAATCATGGGTATATTAAATATTGTTATACTCGCAATTTACAAACATAACTAGCTCAAACTATTTAGTTAAAAATAACTAATTTTATATTGCTAATTATTTTATTAACCTTGCATGACAAAATTTTAGTACAAGATTACATAAATGCTTTTATCAGGGGGTATTTCATTGTCAAACATATCATATTTCATGACATTTATTGAAGGAATTCTAACCTTTATATCACCTTGTATATTACCTATGCTTCCTATTTATTTTGTATATTTAGCAGGAGAATCTCAAAAAAACGAAAAATCTAAACCTTCAAACAAAAACAGATTACTGATAAATTCTATTGGATTTGTAATTGGATTTACAATAATATTCACTGCTTTAGGTGCCACAGTTACATCATTTGGTCACTTTTTGGCGAATAACAGAAGCCTGCTTGAAAAAATAAGCGGTTTAGTAATGATTGTATTTGGCCTTAATTTTGCAGGAATACTAAAGATAAACCTTTTAAACAGGGAAAAAAGATTTGATTTCAAATTTGATAGCTTACGATTTTTTAGTTCAATTGTATTCGGTATGGTTTTTAGCTTTGGCTGGACACCTTGCTTAGGTGCATTTTTAGGTTCTGCTCTCGCACTTGCCAGCAATTCGAAGACTATTTTTCAAGGGATGCTTTTACTTTTCATTTACTCTATAGGCCTTGGGATTCCATTTATTCTGACATCAGTTTTATTTGAGAAAGTAAAAGGAGCTTTTAGTCAAATACAGAAGCATACCAGAGCAATTAGCATTATATCAGGTATTCTGTTGATTATCGCTGGTATACTGGTTTTTACTGGCAGTTTGAAGTATTTGAGCATTTTTTCTTAAACTTTCCCACCCCCAAATCTATCGGTGTTCAAACTTATCAATGGTTTGTTGCCGAAATACTTGCAAGAAATTAATAATGCTTCACCGCATATTTTAGCAAGTCTTAAATATAATGTAGGAGGAATACCAATATGCAGAAAAAGATTAATCTTATTATATGGGTGGTTGCAATTTGTGCTGTTATGGTAGCAGCATATATTCTCTATTCAAAAAGGCAACCTCAAGTAATAATTGAGCCCCCAGCGCAGCAAAGTCAATCAATAAGTCAATCTACACAAAACACTAATCCCGTAGCCCCAGACTTTACACTTAAAGATTTAAATGGAAATGATGTAAAGCTGTCAGATTACAAAGGAAAAATTGTAATTCTCAACTTCTGGGCAGTCTGGTGCAAATACTGTCTTGTTGAAATGCCTGACTTCAACGAGCTAAATAAAGAACTTGAGAAAGAAAACGAAGTTGTTATTTTAGCTATCAATTCTCAGGAATCACCTGACAAGGTTAAGGATTATTTATCTTCCAGCAATATAGATTTAAAGGTCCTATTAGATCAAGATGGTGCAGTTACTCAAACCTATGGTATCACAGGTTTCCCAACTACCTTTTTCATTAATAAAGACGGCACTTTATATACCTATATACCTAGCATGACTGACAAAAAGACATTGTTGGAAATCATTGATAAAATCAAAAATGAGGAAGCCGCTGAGAAATAACAGAAGTGATAGAACAATTGCATGATTTAGTAAATGAATAGATTACCCATTACTAATTTCATGCAATTATTTTTGCAACAAGCAATTTATAACGCCTAGATTCAAAATGAAATTTTTCGATTGTAGAAAAATTTCATTACATCAGCGGCGTTTCAACGAGGCGGGAGATATTCTCACCGTCTGAAAACCAAAGCGGTACCCGCCACTTATAGAAGTGGGGCACATTTTCTTGCCTCGTTATAATTTTAATCACCGATACATATTGTATGGGGGAAAATTAAATTCTATATATGGTTTATACAAGTAGTAATAAATCTTCTTCCTTGAAAACCATTTTTATTGGTCCACCCTTTTTTGAAATTTCTCTCCAAATATGTTTGTCTGTCTCCCATCTTATTAGTGCATTTCCATCATCTTTATAGCTGTTTTTGTTTTTTAGCATGACAATAACGGAAAACGGATTTTCAATTACTTTAACCACATCACAATTCATAACATTATGCGAGTCATCTTTTTCGGTATACTCTAAATAATGCGCTCTTATACCTACATACTTTATATCCTCAGATATTAAACTGCTGGTATGCAAAATCATATTCCAGTCAATTGCCTTCAAAGTATATTCTGAAATTCTTTCAGCTCTTGATATATTTTTACAGCCAGATATAAGTGCAGCTGATAGTTTTTGGGGATCAGAAAATAAGCTTTTCTTTTCGCTTACCACTTCAACCTTTCCATCTGAAATAACAGCAATAGTGCTTGCAAAACGGTAAACCTCATTTCTATTATGTGATACAAAAAGAACTGTGCCTTGAAAGTTACTTAGTGAATCTATTATTTTCTGTTCGAGCTGCCATTTCAAATAGCTATCCAAAGCACAAAAAGGTTCATCCAGCATAATTATGTCCGGTTCTGATGCCATAATCCTTGCAAGGGCTACTCTTTGCTGCTGACCACCTGAAAGCTGATGAGGCCGTTTCTTTTCCAAACCCTCCAGATAAAACACTTTCATTTTTTCTCTTACAATCCTAGTGCGCTCCTCCTTGCTTGCAGATACGCCAATTCCAATGTTCTCTTCTACAGTCATATTTGGAAACAGTGCATAATTCTGAAATAAATATCCCACTTTCCTTTGCTGTGGTGATAAATTAATTTTCTTTCCTGAATCAAATAAAACTCTACCATCTAAAACAATAGTACCTTCATCAGGCTCTTCTATGCCTGCAATACATTTTAAAGTCATGCTCTTTCCACAACCCGAGGCACCTAGTAGCGCAGTTATTTCATTATGTGCAGAAAATTCTACGTCAAGTGTAAAATTATTATCCATGACCTTTTTAATATTAACGTATAGTGACATCAAATATCACCTCTTTTTGCTGTTCCCTTACTTTGACGACTATTCCAAAAATTAATAAGAATTATTGAGGTAAAGGACATTATACAAATAATCAAAACCCAAGTATATGCTTTTGCTCTATCTCCAGCCTGTACTGCCGTATATACAGATATAGCCATTGTTTGTGTTCTGCCTGGAATATTGCCAGCAAGCATTATTGTGGCACCAAATTCACCTAGCGCTCTAGCAAAGGAAAGGACTGTTCCTGCTACTATGCTTGGCAACACATTGGGAATTACAATTTTATAAAACAATTTAAATTCTGATATACCAAGAGTCCTCGCAGCGTAAATCATGTTTATGTCAAATTGTTCAAAAGCACCTCTTACAGTCCTATACATCAAAGGAAAGGCTACCACTATTGAAGCAATTACTGCTCCTATCCATGTAAATACAATAATAATATTAAACTGTAATAAGAAGCTGCCCAACAAACTTTTTTTGCCAAAAATAATAAGAAGAAAAAATCCAACCACTGTAGGAGGCAAAACCATTGGCAAAGTAAATGCTCCATCAATTAGTCCCTTAAATCTCTTAGCCTTAAAAACATACCAAGCTGCCAAAATTCCTAAAAAAACTGTGACTATTGTAGCTGTAAATGCTACTTTAAGTGATATATAAAGTGGCGATAAATCCATACGCTCTACCTTCTATCTATAAACAGAACTCTTATGGTTGCAATATTCATCAAAAACATGAAAGTGCTATTAGCAACAGATACTGTGTAAGCAGTTCTATTTTTATTTATTAATGTCAAATCCATATTTTTTAAATACATTTTCAATTTCTGATGTTGATAAATAGTTTAAAAATTCTTCAGCCTCTGCAGCGTGCTTACTGTTTTTTAGCACCACGGCAGGATATATAACAGGTTTATGACTGTTCATTGGAGCTTCACACACTAACTTTATTTTATCAGAAAAAGCCACATCAGTTGCATAAACTACTCCACAATCAACATCTCCATTTTCTACCCATGTAAGAACTTGCCTTACATCATTACCATAGTTTGCTTTCTGTTTAACTTTATCTAATATTTTAAGATAAGAGAGTATCTCTTCTGAATACTGTCCAACCGGAACACTACTAGGTTCACCTAAAGCTATCATAGAGACCTTGTCAGTTTCGAGATCCTCAAAGCTTGTAATATTCTCTTTACTATCAGCAGGTGCTATTAATACAACTTTGTTTATAAGAAGTTCTTTCTTTGTACCTTCTTTAACTAAACCCTTTTCTTCAAGGGCAGTCACCTGTTTTTTGGCTGCTGATATAAAAATATCTGCCGGCGCTCCCTCTTCAATCTGTGTTTGTAGCGTTCCTGAAGAACTAAAGGTACAGGTTATAGTAACATTTGGCTTAACGTTTTCATAAAGTCCTATAATTTCAGATGTCACATCTGTTAAGCTTGCTGCCGCTGCTAGAAAAAGTTCAGTTTTTTCTGCAGTGCTGCTAGAGTTAGCCTCTGATACTTCAGTAGCTGTGGGTTTTGAAGTATCAGATGGAGAATTTTGTGAAGTTGCTGTTTCAGTACCACAAACTACTTGTAGCAAAAAGGTTATAACTAATAATATAATTATGTTTTTTTTCATTGCTTTCATAAATCCACCCCATCTCTACTTCTTAATATTTTTACTGCTTATCTTTAAATAGAATTTCTCTAGCATTCTCAATTAAATCATTAATACAGGAATAACTAGGTTTTATATCAAAAAGCTTATCTGCTGCCCATATAAACTGACTAATATCGCAATTCCCAGCACGTTCACCTATTCCAAATAGAGTTGTATCTATAAAACTTGCCCCAGCCTTTGCAGCTTCTAATGAATTGGCCACTGCCATCCCTAAATCATTGTGTGCATGAATACCTACTGAAATGCCTGTATTGCTAATAATGTCTCGTATGGTTTGATATGTCCTCGACGGTGTCAAAACCCCTACTGTATCAGCAAATCTGATGTTTGCAACTCCCATATCTTTTAAAAGATTAGCAATATTAATAATAAATGTAATATCAGCCCGCGAAGCATCCTCTAATCCGACGGTAACTGTATAACCTTTATTTAATGCGCAACTAACGCACTCCTGTAAATTTCTTTGCAGCCATATCTTGTTTTTTTTAAGCTTAGAATAAATGTGTACATAGGATATTGGTGCACTTATATGAATAATATCAGGGC
>JAEWZA010000236.1 GCA_023395575.1 Bacillota bacterium | reverse complement strand
TTCAAATACAGATAGCAATAAGAAACAGAAGGGTAAGGATTAGACCCTAGTAATAACTTTTAGCAAAGAGAGCTCTAATTTGATAAATAGCGAGTTAGAGCTCATTTGGCAAATTAAGACACAAAAGTTGAATTAATTACATTTAATTGTAGCATATGGTTAATAGTGATTGACGAAATATGGCTAAAAGCATATAATTACAGGTATAAAATGCATTTAAACTGCTATTTTATATGCATAAATAAGGCGATTTTTTATGCATTGTCTTTAGGTTTTGGATTATATGATATGCTATATTATATGTTGCCAAGGGGGAAATGTAATTATGTTTAAGAAGTGGGTTAGTTTAATCTTGATAGTGATTATGTCAGTAACTATTTTGGGTACAGGTTGTTCTGATGACAAAGCTTCAAAAGACGTAAAAGGTGATACTGCTGAAAGTACTTCAAGTGCCTCTGACAATGATGAGAAGACTCTTAGTATTTGTTACTTTGCGCCGCTAGAAACTTATTATTTTGCAATTTTACAAAATTTTAATCGTATTCATGGCGACATAAAGGTTAAAGAAAAAGTATTAACAGTAGATGGTTTTGATTCCTTTCAGGAAACATTTCAGGCCGAACTTGCTGCTGGTCAAGGAGCAGACATTATAGCTCTTCCTACTTGGGGCTTACCAAATAACTACAAGCTGATGCAAGACGAGCTGCTGTGCGATTTAAATCCATTAATATATAAGGATATTGAGTTCAAAATTGAAAATTATAATGAGAATATTATGAATTCTGGTGTTTATAACGGAAAAAGATATTTTATCCCTGTAGATTATAGTTTTAGCTATTTCTATACGTATAAAGAAGTATTGGGAGACTATAAATTAGATACAACTAAATGGACGTGGGATGATCTGTTAAAGGTTGCTAAAGAATACTCTGCAATCGGAAATGGTAAAAGTAAATATTTCTTGGATTCTAAATTTAATTTCTTTGATTTGGCATATTCAGATAAAAACTCTTATGTAGATTATAACAACAAAACTTCAAGCTTTAATTCTGAGAGATTTATAAAGTTATTGCAGACATATAAAGAGCTTCTTCCGTATGTGTGTCCATTTGAAGAAGAAAATCAAGTACTTACTAATGAAGAAAGATTAAAATTAAGTTTACTTCACACAGAAAATTATACAGGTATAATAAAAAATACTACAGGAGGTGTTAAAATATTTAATCAGGATGCTGAATACATACCTTACCCTACTTATGATGGAAATAATAGTATAAATGCATTTACAACAAATATTGTAGCAATAACCTCGAAATGTAAGTATAAGGAAGAAGCGTTTGATTATATAAAGATAATGCTGTCAAAAACCATGCAAGATGATGAAGTTTTAAATGCTCCTGTAATGAATTCTGTACTTGAAGATCACAATAAGATTTTTAAGTCTAGAAATGAAGCAAAAACTTCTATTTTAAGTATATTTGAAAAAATCGGCAGTAGTACTCTTGGTGATGGAAGCATTGATGAGATAATAAAGGCTGAGCTTCCGGATTTTGTTAGTGGCAATAAAACCGCAGAGCAAACTGCACAGGCTATTGACGAAAGAGTAAAAGCTTTTTTGAATGAGTAAGCTTAGTCAGTCTATAGACAAAAGACGTTCATAAAAATTATTTTATAAAAAAATAGGAGCCAAAAATCCATGTTGATATTGGATTCTCGGCTCCTTGCTTTTTACAAAATGTCAAAATGTTTGCTTTTAAGGTAATTTTAATTTAGTAATTACTCAACTTTCCCAATTAAATTATAGGCGTTCAACTTATCAATGGAAAGTTGGGTTAGAAATAATTGCATGAATTAGTTGGTAAATCGAAGCTTTTTTGCTGGAAAACCGACATGTCGGTTTTAGCACACTATGAACCATGGATGGTGAATGTGTGCGACAGCTAAAATGCTGAGATGAACCTGTACTAATTCATGCAACTATTTCGGCAACAAACCATTGATAAGTTGAACGCCGATAGATTTATGGGTGGGAAAGTTAAGCAATTTACTCAAGCTATTTATTTTTGATTATGCTCCTAAAGTATATTATATTTTTATCCGGATCATAAAAACTCATGTTCTTAGCTCCCCAAGGACGTAATTTTGGTTTTTCTATGATTTCAATACCTAGCCCAAGTAGTCTATTGTATTCTTCATCAACATCATCAACAGTAAAAGCTAAGCATATATTCTGATTAGCGTTATTTTTATGTGTTCCATCATTATAAATTGTAAGCATAGTTTCTTCTGAAATTATTGCTTGATGTATATTATCATTGCTTCCATTATCTACGCCCAACAAAAGCTTATAAAAATCAGCCAATTTTTTAACATCATTTGTTAATAATCCTACTTCACCTATTTTCATAATGACCTCAAAGCTCCATTCGGTATAAAGAATATGGTATAGACTTCAGTATAAAATCTCTGCTCTGCAGAGTTACACTAGAAATTTTGGAAAGTTTGCATCTAAACCAAAATGAAATCAAACATCAGATAAGGATATTAGCGTAAAATTTATAGATTTCTATAGAAACTTCCTCAGCCACGATGACTGAGGAAGCTATGTAATAATCTTTAATTCCTTAACAATTTAAGTATACTACACTTTATGATTTTATTATAGTATGAAAATTAAAATTTTATTATAGAAAATTATGTAGAAATTATGTGATGTTTGAAGACATGATTCAGATGACACATTATGGTTAATCCGCATATACTGAATTATAGGATGACTTATTTTTATGGAAAGTTATGAGACCACAAATAGGTCAATAAGACAGAAAGTAGAGAGTGATACTTTTGAGAATACATGTTGTTAAACCGGGAGAAAGCGTATATTTAATTGCACAGCAGTATAGGGTTTCTCCTCAAAAAATTATTTCAGATAATGAACTTGAAAACCCTGGACAGCTTGTAATTGGGCAAACACTTGTAATCCTTGAGGGAAATCGAAGCCACAAGGTTGTTTCTGGTGAGACCTTATATTCTATTTCAAGAGATTACAAATTAACTGTGGATGAGCTGCTTGACGCAAACCCCCAAATATCAAATCCTTCAATGATTTTTGTTGGGCAAATTATCACTATTCCTCCTAGGACAATAAATTTTGGCGCCATAGAAGTTAATGGATATGCATTTCCTAACATAGATATGGATGTTCTAAGAAAAACGCTTCCATCTCTAACATACCTCAGTATATTTAGTTATCAGGTAAAACCGGATGGATCATTAACAACGATACAAGATACTCCTTTAATAAATGCCGCTAGAGCTGCAGGTGTTGCACCGCTAATGGTAATAACTAATATTAAGGAAGGCGGTAGTTTTGACAGTGATTTGGCACATACTATACTAACTAATACTGCCGTTCAGAATACTCTAATAGAAAATATAACAAAAACATTGAAAGATAAGTCCTACTACGGTCTTGATATAGATTTTGAGTATATATATGCTTATGATAGAGAGAATTACAATAATTTTCTAAGAAGAATTACCTCAACACTAAGACCCTTAGGATATACTATAACCACTGCTGTTGCACCTAAAGTATCAGCGGATCAGCTGGGGACTCTCTATCAGGCTCATGATTATCCAATACATGGAGCACTTGTTGACCATGTAATTATAATGACATACGAATGGGGATTTACCTACGGGCCACCTATGGCTGTAGCTCCATTAAACCAAGTTAGAAGAGTAATAAATTATGCAGTAACTGCAATACCACGTAACAAGATATTCATGGGAATACCTAATTATGGGTATGATTGGACTTTGCCATATAAACCAGGTACAGCAGCCAGAGCACTATCCAATCCTGGTGCCGTTCAGCTGGCATATGAAGTGGGAGCAAATATACAATTTGACCCTGTAGCTCAGTCTCCATTTTTCAAATACTATGATTCCTCAGGGAAACAGCATGAGGTCTGGTTTGAAGATGCCAGAAGCATACTGGCAAAATTAGAGTTGGTAAATGAATATAGACTTGGAGGCATCAGCTATTGGACAATAGGAAGGTATTTCCCACAGAATTGGCTGGTTTTAAACTCTGTTTTTAAGGTGAAAAAGGTTTAAAATTAATAAATCAACTTTCTCAACCCAAAAATCTATTGGCGTTAAAACTTATCAATGGTTTGTTACCGAAATAACTCGAAAGTATAGTTGGGGCTTACATGGTGTGCTTTCGAGTCTCAAAAAACGCACGCGTTTTTTACCAATGTAGGTGGTGTTTATATAAATGATGTGCTTTTGAGTTCAGAAATGCTTTAGCAGCGTATCCACATTCACCATCCATGGTTCATAGTGTGCTTAAAACGACATCGTATCGTTTTTTCGGCAAAAACACTGAGAGCTTGCTGAAACATAAATATTGCTTTTGTACTCAATAAATCTATATATCCATTCAGCAAGCTTTTTTAACATAACTAATTCATACAATTATTTCTAACTCAACTTTTCCATTGATAAGTTTAAACACCTACAATTCAAATGGAAAAGTTGAATAATTTATATTTAAATATCTTTTCTTGATTAAAAATGCGAAATTATATTACAAATAAATTACGTTATATGCTTGATAATAATACTATTTGTGATAAAATAGTCCTGTTAAATTTTCTATTGTACAGCTTGCTTTTGATTTATCTGTTAAATTTATCTACTTAATACCAATTGAATAGATTTTTTGAAAGGATATTATTAGAGTGCAAGAGATTAATTTAGGAGGAGAAATATGAATTTTTTAGAAAAAAAATTTCAACTCAGTCAGCATGGTACAAATGTTAAAACTGAAATAGTGGCTGGTGCAACAACATTCTTTACCATGGCGTACATCATTTTCTTAAATCCATCTATTTTGGGACAAACTGGTATGCCAAAGGGTGGTATTTATGTGGCAACAATCCTTGCAGCAGTAATAGGTACTTTGATTATGGGATTGGTTGCAAATGTTCCTTATGCTCAGGCTCCAGGTATGGGTCTAAATGCATTTTTTACATTTACTGTTGTTATTGGACTAGGGTATAGTTGGCAGCAAGCCTTAGCAATGGTATTTATTTGTGGTATTATTAATATTGTTATCACCGTGACTCAAGTAAGAAAAATGATTATCAAAGCAATTCCTGAATCACTTCAATTAGCTATTGGCGGCGGTATTGGACTTTTTATTGCATACATAGGCTTTAAAAGTGCTGGCTTCCTCAAGTTTACAACTGAAGGAACAGCTAATGCGCCTCTACTGTCTATGTTTGGTACAGAGCCTGATGCTATAACTGTTGTAGCAGATGGTGCAAATGTTGTACCTGCTTTTGTTAATTTTGCAGCACCTGCAGCACAGCTAGCATTGATTGGACTTGTTATAACTGCAGTTTTGATGCTGCTAAAGGTTAAGGGCGCTATCCTTATTGGAATAATAGCAACTACAGTGCTTGGTATACCTATGGGTGTAACTAGTCTAGATACAACTACTCCTTATAGTGTTTCAGATATTTCTCAAACAGCATTCCAATTAGATTTTGCAGGTCTTTTCACTGACCCCAAGATGATTCCTATCGTTCTTGTAACTATATTGTCTTTTACTTTATCAGATACATTTGATACAATTGGAACATTTATTGGAACGGGTAGAAAGAGCGGTATATTTGATGACAATGATGAAGCGGAGTTATTTGCAGGAAAAGGCTTTAAATCTAAAATGGACAAGGCTCTATTTGCCGATGCAACAGCTACCTCTATTGGTGCACTTTTAGGAACATCAAATACAACAACTTATGTTGAAAGTGCTGCAGGTATTGGTGCGGGTGGTAAAACTGGTTTTACTTCAGTAGTAACAGCTATACTTTTTGCGGCTTGTCTTTTATTTGCACCTGTAGCAGGAATTGTTCCAGCTGCAGCAACTGCTCCTGCACTAATTATTGTAGGTATTCTAATGATGAGCTCTTTTGCTAAAATCAGATGGGAAGATTTTGATGAGGCTCTTTCAGCATTTTTCACTGCAGTAGTTATGACATACGCATACAGTATTTCAAGTGGTATATCTGCAGGATTTATATTCTATGTAATAGTTAAGATATGTAAGGGCAAGGCTAAAGAGGTTCATCCTATTATGTATATAGTAACGGGCTTATTCATAATAAATTATATAGTTGCCGCACTAATGAAATTATAAAGTGCTTCATGATATTTTGAATCTTTAAAGCATAATAATATTAAATAAAAGAGGCTGACTCAATAGAGTCAGCCTTTAAAAATTATGGGCTTTAGCCTGTTGAGCATAAAGCGAGTTTCTCGGCAGAGAAATGAGCCATGCGAAACAATAAACCACCCGCTATGCGGGTGCGCGAAAGATGTTATACAAAAAAATCACCTTTCCGTTAA
>JAEWZA010000233.1 GCA_023395575.1 Bacillota bacterium | reverse complement strand
GCCTGCCACATCCTCCGCTATTAGCTCCTGAGGGTTTCCAAGAAATAATCCTACGAGAGCAATAATTAGCAATGGAATTATCTTGATAATCATTGAAGCATTTTGAAAATATCCTCCAGCTTTCGCTGATACTGTATTGATGATAAGCAACAATGTAAGGCATACGAAGCCAATGATGGTCGTGCGTTCCAAAGTTATATCCAAACCAAATAATTGGCTAAAGTAAATTCCTGTTACCCATGAAACGACTGCAGCTAAGGCAGGTAGATATAAAAAGGTCTGAAACCAACCAAAAGCACAGGAAGGTCCAATTCCTACAAATTCCTCTGTATAAGCAATCAGTCCGCCAGGCTTGTCCGTTCGTGTGGCGAGCTGGGATATAGCCAGACATCCGAATACAATCGCTATGGCTGCAACAACGAATATAATAATTCCCAATAAAACATTTCCATTCGTATAACTAAGTACATTATCCGCCTTAAAAAAAATACCTGATCCTATGACAACTCCAATAATCATTGTAACCGCTGTAAACAAACCATATCTTTTTTTATCCATACTAAGATTTATTCTTCTCCTTGTTATAATATTTAATTTCTTTATAATCGATCATTTATGTGATTACTTAGTCTCATTTTGCAACAACCTTAATAATATATGTTATATCGACTTATCACAAGATTTTTTGATAATATTTTATACAACATTATTGTATTTTACAAAATTTATCCTCTGTATAAAAAACATACATGGATAAACGGTTGGTGATATTATCTGCAAGTATTTAAATAAATATAGGTATGTTAAGTAGCCTAAAGCAATTAAATATTAATTTCATTCAACATATAAAAAATTCAGATAATCATTACTTTTCCAGTATTAATATCGTGAGAGGAGTCGCATAATGCTTGACCTCGCTGTTCCTTTATGGTAATATTTGGTATATAAATAATAAGACCTATTTTACATGGAAGGAGGTATTATATTCAAAAGGATTTACTGTAGAATCCATTATTGGAAATCAATTATATCTCATCAATTTTTGGAAAATTATGTGACAGATAATCTCAAGTAAAAGAACTTTTTAAATTATGGAGGTGCTAATATGAAGTCAATAAAAAAACTGATTGCCATGATGATGGTAATTATATTAATTAACAGCCTTTTTACATTTACAACCTTTGCGGCTAGTTCGGTTAAAACAGAGTCGCATTCCAGTACAGTATTAAATCGTACAATGAATTACAATGTTTATCTTCCTCCTTCCTATTCAACAGATACCACAAAAAAATACCCTGTTATGTATCTTCTTCATGGTATGGGAGGATCATATAGCAATTGGAAGGATATGGGTATGCAATCCATAGTAGACAAGGCTGGCGGAAAAGAAATGGTAATTATTATGCCTGACGGATTGAACGATGCATTCTACGTTGATACATACAAAGCCGGCATAAAATGGGATACATATTTTGAACAAGAGTTCATACCATATGTTGAAGCAAAATTCAGAATAGACACCGCAAATGGGAAAAACCGTGCCATCGCTGGACTTTCAATGGGTGGCTTCGGAGCGGCATATCACGGTTTTAAATACCCTGATAAGTTCAGCTCAGCTTATTCCATGAGTGGAGCTTTAGAAGTTACAGGAAACTTAATCTCTGTCGTAGATAAAAACAAATATCCTGCTTTTGCTATGGAATGTGGAACAGAGGATTCATTGGTTTGGCAAATGAATGTAAGCTTCCATAATAAATTACAGCAAACAGGAGTACCCCATGATTATATCACTAGACCCGGCTCTCATAGTGTAGAATTCTGGAATGCATGCTTGCCAAAAGCAGTTGTATTTGCAAGCAAATATTTTGTAGATGTAAGCTCGGGCCCAAAGAAGGGCGATGCCAATAAAGACGGCAATGTGGACTCACTGGACTTTGCAGCAATAAAAACAGCTCTTTTAAAGCAATCTTTCTCTGAAATAGATATCACTGCAGCCGACATGAATAATGACAATTCTATTGACGCTTTAGATTTCGCACTATTAAAAGTAGAGCTGTTGAAGTGAGAATAGCAAATAACCCATGCTTTGTATCTTTGTATCAAAGTATGGGTTATTTTCGTGTCTAACAACTCTGATTTTGATAAAATTTTACGAATTAGTAATTACTATAAAAAATAGGATTAATTTTCTCATCTTAAATTTTTTATTTTGTCCTTTTTAAAACCTTTACAATAGTGAATATAATTAATGACATTATGCCTACTCCTAAAACCCAATATAGACCATTATGGCTTTTTTGAACATTACCTTGTGTTAAGGAAATATCCGCTGTTTCTATATCCCCATCAAATTTTTGCGTCGGGATACTATTTGTTTCCTGAATATTTTTCTTACCTAAATCACTAATATTGATTTGGGTATCATATGTAAGTTTACTAATGTCATACCTTTTCTGAGCCCCTGCTTCCATTGATTTAAAGTGTTTTTCCATATCTATCTTACAAGCTGTATTCATTGTACCCCTTGTGAACACATAGATTTCTTTGCTTGATAAATTATATATATTGGAATACAAAGTGCCTCCTTCACCCCAATTCTGCTTCGTGTCATTTAGAATAGTAGCACATAACTCTATAGATGGTGATTGCTTTTGCAATAAATCTACAGCAGTACTATAGCGATCGCAGGGATATCCACCCAGTGAAGGATCAGTAAACCAATAATTTGTTACAACCTGATAGTTTTCGTCATTACCTTTACGAATAATATGAAGTTTTCCTTTCATCCACTCAAATACTGCAGAAGCTCCTGTTGAATCAGTAAATAAGAGGTGATCGCAAAAACCATTAGGAATATTATAATTATCAAAAAACTTCTCAACTTCTTCCACAGAGGTGCATTTAGCAAGAACGACATCTCCTAAATTATAACTCAACTGCTCCTTATTACTGTCATAAGGAACTTCAGTAGACGGACAGGAAGCACCATCATAAAATAAACCATGCTCATTCATACCACCCTGAACATAAGATGAATTATAAAAGCATATACGACCAAAGCTATCTTTACTGGGCGCTGTAACTACCATATAGTTACTGATAGAATACGTATAATCTTCGTTATTGCCTGCTAATATAGTACCGTCCTCCATTTCCGTGGTGAATATTGTACAGGTCATTGCTGGACTAGGGATACAAAGCATTAGTACTAAAGCAAGAGAAATCGTTGCCAATCGCTTAAAATTCATAACATCAACTCCTTTAATAATTATAGTATATCATAACCATGTATTTCCAAATAATGAAGAATGCAAAGCAATTAAAATAAGGATTTTAAAGATAGAAATTAATGGCTTCAAATAGTATATGAAAATTTGGAGCTTAAAAATACTACAATATTATAGAAGTATTTATTAACCAGTGATAAGTTCAGGTCTTTGAATCTTGAAATTGTTGATTCGATTAAGCTGAGTTTTTAAAGATTTGTCTCAAATACAATCCCAGTACTGATACGAGAAAATTTTGCAAAGGTTCCTTTGATATAAATTCATTATTATGTAATTTTAGAGGTATTATCTTTGTTGAAATATGAACTGAAAAGTTAAAAAGCTAACGGAAAGGTCATGTATTTATAAGCTTATCTGCCTTGAACGAAACTATTATAGCAGCTATGGAAAGTGAAAACACCAGAATATGTATAATCCCAATCCACCAATTGGTTTTATTCATTATCACTAAGTGTAACATAATTTGTATAAACCCGATTGTCGCCCCCATTATTCCAGTAATCCTTAGAGCGGCTGTATTTATATTGGGGTAGATAAAAAACAGTACAGCAATAAGCATCGGTGTCATTGTACAAAACATGCTGTTGCCTCCATTTGTTAGAAAATAAGCTGGATTAAAATCAGGCATTAGTGTTTGGGGATTTATAGGATTCCAAAAAGCAAATAGAGCAACTAAAAAAGCAACTACTGCCCATATGTTCAGTTTTTTGGGCTTGCTAAAATCATTTTTGCGAACAAAAGCTTCCCATATCCATATTCCTGATAGTATGGGAAGTACAATATATGAACATGTAATGATTCCGAGACCATTTTGTTCGGTGTATGATGTATTTTGTGAAATGCCAAAAAAAGCCATCATTATCGCTATATATATCGAAAACACATGGGTGAATTTATTTTTAGCACAAACGCAAGAATTACAACTGCTATGGCTACTAAATTCATTATTATAGAATATTTCGCAAAAAAGCTCGTAAAGTTGTTAGCTCCTATTTCTCCAATTGTTGGATACCATTTTGAAAAATCACTTAGAGGATAGCCATTCAATTGCAAGTATGGAGGTCAAAAGAAAAACACTATAGGGATAAGTGCTAAAAACCACCATTTGGCAGTTATTGTCTCAATAAAACTACTTTTTTATTATTCTTCATATTGGGGATATTTACCTCCATATGTATATTTTTTATAATAGTTATATTATAGAATATGGTATTAATCAACAGATATAAATGTAAAAAAGATGATTAACTTAGCAAAAGCTAACACCCTTAACCTACATTAGCCTCTTTAAAAACCCCTCGTCATTTGTAGCACCAAGTCTATATTAATCACACTCTCATATTTAGCTAATCATTAATGTACTTAGTGATTAAATCTATTGGCAATCTATTTAAGATATGTTGGGGTATACCAAAGGAGTCCTTTACACTATTCATTCCTGCAACATCGTACAAATCTAACAAATCCCAGTAGACTATGAATAAATCTCTTTTCTTTTCACGTATGAAGTTCATCCATCCTTCTGCAATTAATACATCATTATCATCAAATACCATTATACCTGAAAAGTCTTCCACAGCACCATCCAAATAATCAGCTCGTTTTCCTTCAATAACAGATAGGTGAAAGCTTTATTGAGTCCAGTGTGTTAATTTTCACCCACTGGATTTTAGACAAAAAACAAAAAGTTCCACAAAGTTTTAAACTCTGTGAAACTCTTTATTTCGTGGTGCGGATGAAGAGACTTGAACTCCCACGGTCGCCCACTGGAACCTAAATCCAGCGCGTCTGCCAATTCCGCCACATCCGCACGAGCAAGATTAATTATAATTACATATATATGTTTTGTCAACACCAAATTAATAAAAATTTTAAAATTAGATAAGCATTTCTCTTAATTACTTACTTTATCTCATTTTTCCGCAGCCTTGCTAATTATACTTTTCAATATTATAAAAAATTATCCTAAGCCCAACTTTCCCGCTTAAATCAAGAGCTTAGCGCTCTGTCACTTCGTCAATTCAACTGTTGATTTGATAAAATACTCTGTTTCCTTAGCTAAATCTATCTCCACAAAATTTAGTTTTTTACTGCCATCTGAATTAAAAACTAATCTTACAGTTGGCCTTGTTGGTAAATTTCTTTTATTATCAACAACTATCCCTTTTTCACCATTATTAAGAATTACACCTGTACCAACAGGAAATGGCGGTATTATTTTAGTAAAGCAGCTCAATACTTCTGCATCAAGGGATAAAGCTGCTATTACAGTTAGGTAATCAATGGCTTGAATCGTGCTTATTTTTTTCCTGTATATTCTATCTGAAGTTAAAGCATCAAATATGTCAGCAACTGCAACAATCCTGGAATAAATGTGAATTTCAGTTTGCTTTAGGCCTTTAGTATATCCATTACCATCAAATCGTTCATGGTGGCATAATGCAACCATAGCTGATTTTTCACTAATTTGGGGCATTGTTTTCAAAATATTGTATCCAAATATAGAATGTTGTTTTATAACTTCATACTCCTCATCAGTAAGAGCAGAATTTTTCTTAAGAATTTCTGGTGGTATTAAAACCTTACCAATGTCATGTAAAAGTGCGCCAATTCCTAATTCCTTTAATTCATCATATTTTAATTTTAACTCAACACCGGTAGCAATTGACAAAACACATACATTCACACTATGTAAAAAGGTATAATTATCACAAGACTTTATATCCATTAAATTGATAATAATGTCGTCTAAAGACAAAATGTCGTTTACTATTTTATTAACAACTTCAACAACTTTATCTGAATTAAGCTTATCACCATAATAATAAGCATCCATTGTGCTCTTTACAACTTTAATAGCTTCAATTCTCGTTTGCTCTTCAATTATATCTCTTATAACAATATCTTTTGATATATCATCTTCAATATAAATCTCTGTAATACCCAGACCAATTAGTCTATTAATGTAAGAAGCTGTTAGTCGAGCACCAGCCTCTAGCAAAATTGTTGTATCATTATAAATGATTGCTTTTCCAACAATCATTCCAGCCTTGCAATTTGAAATATTAATTATTCTCATTATTTCCTCTTAAATTTATTATGTCATTTTTATACATTCATATGTTACAATACATAATAACTTTGTAAAAATAAATTACTAAGATTATGTACAAGAGCATAATAAATAATATATCGATTAAATAAATACATTTTCATCATAATTATACTTATTATCCTAAAGAGTAGCAACATAATTTTACTATTTACATACTTTTTTTGATATTTTACAAAAGTATTTTTTTTATGTATACTTTTAACTATAATTAATTTTTTCAAATACTTAATTATATATATTCTTACCATATTTTATTTTTTTATAGGAGTAATTTTATATATGATATTTCCTATAGTTGTAACTCTAGCAATACTATTGCTATTATATATGCGAATAGAAGCATCTTTACTGAATAAATGTTTTGTTAATTTCAGTTCAACTCACAAAGGGCTCAAAATCGCCCATATTTCGGATTTACATGTAAGTAAGCTTTATATCTCAACAAGAAGAATAAAGGCTTCCTTAGCCCAAATTCGCCCTGATATAATTATAATGAGTGGCGATTATATTGAAAATAAAAATGATATTCCAAAATTTATTTTGCTATTAAAAGAAATTAATAGTGTCTGTCCTGTTTATCTCTCTCTAGGTAATCATGATCATAAAGCTTTAAAACATGACATGACAAAGCTAGCTTCCTTTATTGATAAAATACAAGAAACTGGAACAATAGTTTTGCTTAACTCCAATACTAGCTTAAAAAAAGGCAATACCATATATAACCTTATTGGAATTGATGACTTAAGGCATGGCAAACCAGATGTTAACAAAGCCTTCAAGACAATTGCTCCTTCAGTTGGTAGTAACTGTATAAACATTGCCTTCTCTCACAATCCTGATATGCTTTTTAATCTTCCTAAAGATAAAGTAGATTACTTTCTATGTGGGCATTTTCATGGCGGTCAAATATGGATGCCCTTTGGTTTAGAATTCAAAATAATGAGAAATGAAAAACTCTGTAAAATGGGATATAAAAGAGGGGCACACAAAATTAACGGGATAAATATTTATATAAACCGAGGTTTAGGAAATGTTGTGTTCCCATTTCGATTCCTTTCAAAGCCTGAAATTGCAGTTATACAACTGCCTTAAGAGTACTTTAGAATACCACTAATAATCAAAGTTCACATGTTCGTCAAGTAAATGCTTATAATAATTATTGCTTTGTAAATCACAAAACATTTTTTGCTGCACCCTACATTTTATTCTTTCAAAACCTAAGACAATAAAAGCCTATTTGTGAAAGTTGAGTTATAGCGCCTAGATTCGAAATAAAATTTTCGATTGTAGAAAAATTTCATTTCGAATCTAGGCGTTTCATCGAGGCAGAAGATATCTCACCACCTCAAAACCAAAGTGGTACCAGCCACTTATAGAAATGAAAAACATCTAGGTGGGGTTTCTTGCCTCGATATAACTCGTTATAATATATTCAACCAACTATATTTACAGCAATGGCTTTATAACCTCTAAGACATTACTTTTTAATGTATCAAGTCTTGCTTGTGACAATTCTAAAGTTTTGTCAGATACACCATAGTATATCTTAATTTTAGGTTCAGTTCCTGATGGTCTTATGCAGAACCAAGAACCGTCCTCCATTTCATAATAAAGAACATCAGATACAGGTAATTTAATTTCTTCTGTAGTTCCATCAGCTACTATATATCTTTCGGAATTTTCATAATCTCTTATAGCCTTAACATTCAAAACACCAAATTTCTTATATTTTGCTTCACGCATGGTAGCCATTGCAGCTTTGATTTTCATTACACCATCTTTACCCTCAAGAGTAAATGAGTTAACCCCTTCAAGTGAATATCCATATTTCTCAAACAAGTTTATTAAAGCCTCATATAGAGTTATTCCCTTAGCCTTGTAATATGCAGCCATTTCAGCTATTAGCATTGAAGCTACAACAGCATCCTTATCTCTTACATCTGTACCAGCCAAGTAGCCATAGCTCTCCTCAAAACCAAACAAGTATTTCTGATTACCAGTTTCATCTCTGAGCATTATTTGCTCGCCAATAAATTTGAAGCCTGTAAGAACTTCAACAAGCTCTACATTATAATACTTTGCAATAGTCCTTGAAAGCTCTGTTGTAACAATAGTTTTAACAACAAAACCGTTTTCAGGCAACTTACCTGTTTCTTTCATGGCAGACAAAATATATTCTAATAATAAGCAGCCTGTCTGATTGCCTGTTAATGTAGCATATTCCCCATCATTCTTTCTTACTACTACACCAACTCTGTCACTATCAGGATCAGTACCTACTATTAAGTCAACATTGTTCTCTGAAGCAAGCTTGATAGCCAATTCAAAAGCAGACCTTTCTTCTGGATTAGGTGATTTAACTGTTGAGAATTGTGAGTCAGGAAGCTCCTGTTCCTTAACAACCAACACGTTTTTAAAACCATTTTCTGAAAGGATTCTTCTAACTGGCTTATTTCCAGCTCCGTGTAAAGGTGTATAAACAATTTTGAAGCTGTCTCCCACCTTTTCTGCTGCATCACTGTTAATACATAGAGTCTTCAGCATAGCAATATACGCATCATCAATTTCGCTTCCTATTATTTCTAATAAGCCCTTTTCTATTGCTTCATCCTTAGAAATTGTATTAACCTTTGTTATATCAGCTATTGAATTAATTTCTGAAATAACTGCATTTGAACCATCTATAGATAATTGTCCTCCATCCTCGCCATATACCTTGTAGCCATTATATTGCTTTGGGTTATGACTTGCAGTAACAACAACACCTGCTGCTGCTTTTAGATATCTGACAGCAAAGGACAACTGTGGAGTAGGTCTTAATTCATCAAACAAATACGCTTTAATTCCATTAGCACAAAAAACCTTTGCTGCTTCTAAAGAAAACTCAGGAGACATAAATCTTGAGTCATACGCTATAACAATTCCTTTGTCCTGACATCCAAGCTTGTTTATATAGTTTGCAAGACCTTGTGACGCAACTCTAACAGTGTAAATATTGATTCTGTTTGTACCAGCACCTATAATTCCCCTAAGACCGCCGGTTCCAAACTCTAAGCTCTTGTAGAATCTATCTTCTACTTCTTTAGCATCGTTTTTTATTGATAAAAGTTCATCCTTTGTGTCTTGATCAAAATACTCATTTTCTAACCAAAAATTCAATTTTGCAAAGCTATCCATAATTCCTTAGCACCCTCCTAAAAATATCATTTAAAAAAGTCAATCACCGTTCCAAGCCTTAGCCCGTATTAAAAATATTATTGTTATTTTCACCACTTAATAATTGACTGTAGATTTCTAGTATATCATAAAACTTTACAATTTCAATTATACAATCTACATAATTTTGAGTTTCCCCATTTTTGAAGATGCAGTTGCTAAGAAACATCTAGTCCAAAGTATTTAAATAAATCTATCTGTTGTGATTTGTCTTTTTTCTTAATAAAGGTTTGTATGCCCACTTTTGTTTTTG
>JAEWZA010000214.1 GCA_023395575.1 Bacillota bacterium | reverse complement strand
ACACTATTTGCATCACTCATCTGCTTATGAGCAGTAATCCTATCATCAGTAACGTAATCATGCTGTGTCAATGAATTATTTTCTATTTCATTTTCCATTTCAGTATATAATTCATTATACCTAATATCATCATTATTCTGCAGTATATAGTCAAGACTTCTATATTTGCCGTTAACTAACAACTCTTTGTTCTCTATATCAAGTGCAAATTCTTGTACCAAATCCTTAAGAGTAATTGTTTCGTAAATACTTACAACATCATTTTCTTTAATATTGTCAGTAATTTCACAATTCTTACCATTTATTGTTGCATTAGGAGAAAGTGTTATAACTTCACCATTCAAATTTATTATAACTGAATCTAGATTTTTAACGTAGTCAGCAACAAACTTGCTAGCATTTTCTCCATTTTTAGCAGGAATTACGTTTATGTTATCGCCAATTTTTAATTGAGTGTCTATACTAGCTACACAATCATTAACATAAATTTCAGCAGCTATACCATATTCACCTTTTACGTACATTTGTTTACCATTAAGCGTAAATTTTAAGGATTTCCCTGTTCTGGCAATTAGCATATCAGGATTATAACCAACTAAAATTAAGGCATCAGCGACACTAAGCTTTTTTGAATTAAGAAGTCTTACTTTTTCTCCGTTTAATGTAACAGATAAAAAGTCCTGCCCTTGCTGAACATATGCCATCATAGCTATACCCAGCGGAGTAATTGCATCAGGGCCTGATAGCTTCTTAAGCTTGGTTTTTATATTATGTATTACATCTCTTCCTCTTACAGCAACTCTATCCTCATGGATACCCAGACAATTAGCAATTTTAATTGTCAGTCCTGGAATTTGACTCCCGCCACCAATTAGAAATACAGCGTTAGGGGCCTTTTTATTATACTCTAATATCTTTTCAGAAATACTTCCAGCTAGTAAATCAATTGTAGTATCAAGCATATCCAAAGCATGCTTATTAGAAACCTCCATATTTTTACCCAAAATATCTTTAAATTTTATGGTTTCTATTCCAGATGAAATATCAATTTTTATCTTTTCAGCAGTATTAAAATCCACAAGATACTCATGTGCAATTTTTTCTGTAATCTCATCACCAGCAATTGGCACCATGCCATAAGCCACAACAGACCCGGATTGAGTTACAGCAATATCCGAAGTCCCTGCTCCAATATCAACTAAAACTAAATTTAACAAACGTAAGTCCTTGGGAATGGTTACACTAATTGCCGCAATAGGTTCAAGAGTAAGACTGTATACCTTAAGCCCTACCTTGTCCATAACAGTATATAAGCTGTCTACAACAACTCGTGGTAAAAATGTAGCTAATACCTCTACTGCAATTTTTTTACCCTTGTGTCCAACTAATGACGAAATAACATAACCGTTAAGGAAGTAATTTACTACACTATAGCCTACACAATAAAAGACTGTTTTTTCATCTTCTAATTCAGTATCTAGCTTTACTTGAGCATTTTGAACGGCATCAACTTCCATACCGCCAACTATCTCTTCGTTTATTTCACTGTCAGGATCAACTTCATACTCCAATTTTACCTGGCTAGTTTTCAATACTCTCCCAGCCGCAGCAATAGCAACCTTTGTCAATGCAACTCCAAGAGTTTTCTCTAGTTTATTTTTTACTTCGGTAATTACCTCAGCAACCTTTGCTATATCATGAATCTGACCATCAAGCATAGCACGGCTTTGATGCTCAACCACCTCTGCGGCAACAACTTTATAATTTTCCTTCTCATAATATCCAACTATGCCTACTACAGATCTAGTACCTATATCAAGAGCAAAAATCAAGTCCTCGGCATTATAGTTGACTTTTAAAGCTTTTTTATCTGTTTTAGTTTTTTTTACTTCGTTCAATTTTTTTTGGCTACCTTGTTTGTTTTCTTTAGTTTCTTTTATATTTGATATCGTCTGTTTATTAGTCATACTACCCTCCACACCGGCTTTAATGCAAAGCTGGTGAAAACTATCTGCGAATAAGCCGATTTGGCTATTAATGCTCAAAAAGCATTATGTACATACAAAATTTGATTTTTAGTTAGACCCTTTTGTGGCTCTTTATTGATATCCACATGATATCATCACATGCTCATTTTTGAACTCTGCAAAATCTCATAAGTCAGATAACCAATATAGCCACAACTACTAATCTAATTATTTTTGCTGTAATAATTACAATAATCCCTTATTTCACAGTTTTCACATTCGGGCTTTCTAGCTTTACATACTACTCTGCCGTGAGATACTAATCTATGACAAAAATCTGCCCATCTTTCCTTTGGCACTATTTTTTGAAGGTCATATTCAATCTTTTCAGGATTTTCACTTTTAGTTAAACCAATCCGGTTAGACAGTCTTTTTGCGTGTGTATCTACAATAATACCTTGTATACCATAAATCTCATAAAGTACAAGATTAGCAGTCTTGCGACCAACTCCCGGAAGTGCTGTAAGCTCTTCCATATTTGCTGGTATCTCTCCATTGTATTTAGCAACAAGTATTCTACAACACTCTTTAATATTTTTTGCCTTGTTTCTATAAAACCCAGTTGATTTGATATCCTGTTCTAATTCCATAATATCAGCATTTGCAAAGTCTTCTGCACTTTTATATTTTGTATATAAATCTTTAGCTACAATGTTTACCCTTGCATCTGTGCACTGAGCAGCCAATTGAGTTGAAATAAGCAATTGTAATGGACTCCTGTAAACAAGTGAACACTCAGCGTTAGGATAAAGCTTGTCAAAAATTTTTAAAATTTGAATTGTTTTTTCTTTTTTATTCATTGGTAATTAATCAACCTTTTATTCTTTTAACAGCTAATTCATAAAGCTCAAGATAAGCTCTACTAGGCTTCTTCCAAGAAAAATCACTATCTAAAGCTCTTAAAATAAGCTTTTCCCAAATCTCAGGCTTATTCTTGTAGACATCAATAGCTCTATATATTGTTTTATTGAATTCGCTTACTGAGAATTCCTCAAATGAAAAACCATTTCCATCTGTATTATTTTCGTCGTAGTCAATTATAGTCTCAGCTAACCCACCAGTTGCTCTTACCACAGGTATCGTACCATATCTAAGACTAATTATCTGACCTAAACCGCAAGGTTCAAATCTGGAGGGCATTAAAAACATATCTGAAGCAGCATATATTTTTTTTGCTAAATCAGTATTAAACTCAAAAAATGCAGCTACATTAAGAGGATATTTCTTTTGCAACTCTGAGAATGCATTGTGATAGCACTCATCACCAAGCCCCAAAACAATTAGTTGTACATTTTCTTTTATAATTAAATCATCTATACATCCCAACAGAAGCTCTAGTCCTTTTTGCCCTGTAAGTCTTGTAACTATACCCATCAATGGAGCCCGGCTCCTAGGTAAATTCAGTTCATCCTGAATGGCTTGTTTATTTTTATTTTTTAGCTTTATATTGTTTTTGTCAAAATTGGCATATAGGCATTTATCTTTGCTAGGATCAAATTCTTCATACGAAATACCATTTACTATTCCAAAGAGATCTTCTTTCCTCTTATTTAACACACCTTCCATTTTTTCACCATATGCCGTAGTTAATATTTCATCTGCATATTGTTTACTAACAGTACTAATAATATCAGCATACACTAAACCACACTTCATGAAACTAAACATACCATAAAACTCTGCTTTATCAGAAACAAAATATCCTTCCTCCAAATTCAAATATCTAGTAACATCCGAACCAAAATTACCTTGATATTCTAAATTGTGGACAGTGTAAACTGTTGCAATATCTTTATAAAAATCATTCTTTTTATATTTTTCATTGAGTAATAGGCAAATAGGTCCTGTATGCCAATCATTACAGTGAATTATATCAGGCTTAAAACCAATAGCCGGCAACATCTCAAGAGCTGTCTTACATAATAATATAAATCTTTGTGCGTCATCAAAGTAGCAATATATTCCATTTCTATTGAAATAATTGTGATTCTCTATAAAGTATATAGGAATTGCTTTATCTTCTGTATTGAAAATACTACCTTCTTTAATTACACATGTTTCTATCCTATGCCCAATTTCAACAGCAACATCTGCAGCATATTTTGTATTTACATCAATAACTCCATATCTTGGCATTACTACTCTTACATCATGACCTAACAAAGATAGCTCTTTTGGTAATGAGCCTGCTACATCTGCTAATCCCCCTGTTTTAGCAAATGGATCAACCTCTGCAGAAACAAAAAGCACTTTTAGTTGTTTTTTTATGTTCACTATATACCTCCAAAGTGTAATGACATTTATATTATATTTAGTTTATGTATTTACTAACTCTCTAATCATTTTAATAAAAACATCTGATACTTTAGGATCAAATTGTATTCCTTTACATCTTTCAATTTCATTAACTGCGACTTCCATTGTCATACCCTTACGATAGGTTCTGTTACTAGTCATTGCGTCAAATGCATCTGCAATACATAGTATTCTTCCCAAAAGGCTTATTTCTTCACCTTTCAGGTTATTAGGATACCCCGATCCATTGTACTTCTCATGATGCTCTAAAATGGCTTTAAGTCCACTATTTAGAAACTCAACATTTTTTAATATATTATATGATATTTCTGGATGCTTCTTAATTTCTTCATATTCTTGATCTGTCAGCTTTTCTGGTTTATTAAGAATTCTAGCAGAAATTCCTATTTTTCCTATATCGTGTAAAACCGCAGCATATTTTAAATCCTGTATTGAATCTTCATCAAGATTCAAATTAGCAGCTATTTCACAAGCAATTTCCATAACTCTTTGACAATGTCCACTTGTGTAGGCATCCTTTGCTTCAATTGCATTAACTAATGACATAACAGTTTGAATATATCCTGTATTTAAGCTTTCAGAATATTTAAGCAATTCTTCATTTTTAAGCCTAAGCTCTTCTTTAGCCAAATTTAAATTTTCAATGTTATCATTTAGGTCATCATTAACAGCCGCAGTTTCTTCATAAAGAGCCTCAATTTCCTGTTTCTGCGCCCAAACATCATTAAATAATTCAGCCTTGTTTATTGCAACAGCAGCATAATTTGCCAAGCTTTTAATAAACGGCAAATTGATATTTTTAAAAGTATTTTTCTTGGAAGTTTCTAAAAATATAACACCTAGTTGTTCGGTAGATATACTTAAAGGTATTGCAAGTTTGTCACCATATATTCCTCTTTTCTTAATTAAAATATCATTAGTAACAACAATTGAATTTGTATTGAAACATTTTGTAATTACAGAGTCATCATCAAAAAATTTTCCAACTTCACCATATTTTTCTTTTCCAAACTCATACCTACAAAAAATATCTTGAGAATCAATGTCCTTAAAACAAATTAAGCACCTATCACAATTAGTAAATTTTTGGTAAATATCAAAAATATACTCTACAATATTATCTACATCCATTGTAGAATTAAATTTCTCAGATGTTACTCTTAATATTTCAAGCTCTTTCTGTTTTTGTTTTAATAATTCATAGGAATTTATGGGTTTCTTATTTTTATATAAATATAAAAAACGTTGAGGTTCTAAAATCTTTATTGCTTGCTTTTTGATAATTTTCTGAATCTTATGTTTATATTTTGTTCTATTTTTTGATACTGTAGCAATCTCCAAAACACTAAACATTAAAAAAACAAAAAGTATTAATAAACTAATAGACAATAAAAATACATATTGTTTAGAATATCCATAAATCAATAATGGAATAGTTATAATCAATGCAATACATTTTAAAAAATAAAAATAATACTTATTAAAGCTCATACCTTCCTCCATCAGTAAATTTTTAAGCAGTTTTACCAAGTCAATTACTATCTGCTCGATAGTTTGAGTTTAAGGCTAACCACCAACTGATTTTGTGATTTAAAATAATGCTCTATTGTGGTAGCACATGCTCAAAATTCAGAATATTAGTATGCTGTGAGCTTATGTCTTTTAATTGCTTGAAATCATAATAAACCAACTTAATGTTCAAATCTTTATAGACTCTCACATCTATAATTTTAAAGTTTTTTTGTTACATTAGCAACATAAAATGTATATTTTTGTGAAATATTTTTATTTTATAGCGAGCCCTGATATAATGAAATTCTCTGCAATCAGAAATTTCATTTTGAATCTAAGCGTTAAAAACAAAATAGGTACAAACATTAAATAAATGTTGTACCTATTATATCATAATATTTATTTAGTTTCACCTAGTGTAACTTTTAATGTTTTCCTGCTGCCATCTCTATAAATTTCTACATCTACAACATCACCAGGCTTAAATTTGTTCTTTTCCTCTTCTAGTTGGTCATAAGATTTTACTTCTACATTATTGAATTTTGTTATTATGTCTAGTGCTCTAATACCTGCTTTTTGGGCTGCTCCTAAAATTTCAACATCTGCTACAAATACGCCCATTGGCAATTTATTTTCTTTAGCTATATCTTCTGTATAACTATTATCAACGTATATTCCTAAATAAGGTTTAGATATATATGTGTTTTTAATTAGCTCATCAGCAATTTTTTTTGCATCATTAACCGGAATTGCAAATCCCAAACCTTCAAAACCAGTAGCAACCATTTTGATGGTATTTACACCTATTAGCTGCCCCTTAATGTTGACTAATGCACCACCGCTATTTCCAGGATTAATAGCTGCATCAGTTTGAATAAGTTTAATCTTTTTGCCTCCATCAAGCTGAACTGTTCTGTTCAATCCGCTTATAACACCAGTTGTTAATGAACCCATATACTCTAAACCACCTGGATTTCCAAAGGCAATTGCAGGTTCTCCCACTTTTACACTATCTGAATTACCAAACTCAATAGCTGGCAGTCCATTCTCTTCAATCTTTAAAACAGCCAAATCAGTCTTCGAGTCATATCCCTTAATCTCCGCCTTGTATGGTTTGTCTATTCTATTAGGAAGATATACCTGTATTTGTGAGCCAGTTCTGATACCTCTGGTTTTATTATTCAAAGCGCGCTCTACAACATGGTGGTTTGTAAGAATATAGCCATCGGTGCTTATTATAATACCTGAACCCTCTCCAAAATCAGCTTGTGACCCAAATAATTCATTCGTGTCTTGATAAGAGGCTCTAATTCCAACAACAGAAGGACCAACCTTCTCGGCCACACTCGTAACAGCGCTTTCACCTGTTTGTACGATTTCCACCTTTTTTACTTCACTTATGCCTGTCTGTGCTCCGATATTAGTATTTTCCTGGGAACTAATACCCAATAGTTTTTTTAGTTGAGGTTGTACAACTGGTGCAACAACTAAAAGCATAACTGCTATAATTGCAGCCCCAATTATGGCACTAACTAAAGAAACCAAAACATATTTCCACGCATCAGATTTTTTGTTATTTGTTTTTTTGAAATTTTCCTTATAATAACTGTTCATACTTAATTTATTCATGTTATAGCCATTATAATTATTATTCAAATTCTGATTCTGAAATGTTTTTTGAGTTTCGTTGTAATTTTTATTATTACTGTTTGAAGCAGAAGAAATATTCTCATATTTCTCATTGTCGTTTGAAGCTTCAATAAAGGTGTTGCTAACATCACTATTCTCAACAGAATTACTCTCCTGAGAAGAATAATTATTATCCAAATCAGTGTTGTTTATATCAGTTTCACCAAAACTCTCTTTTGAAACAACATCGTTATTGTCTGTGCTATTTTCAATATTTTCAACATCATTTATTTTCTCATAATTTTCATCGGTCATTATAGCTTTCCCTCCTAACAGATATTAATCAATTGTAATAAAACTTCTTTAAAAATTTATGAACAAAATGTTAATCTTCTAAACTGTTTTTATAATAATCAAGAGTAAACGTAAATTTAGTACCTATACCGATTTTACTTTCTACCCAAATCTCTTGGTTGTGTTCATTTATTATGTTTTTTGCAATAGCCAGTCCCAAACCAGTTCCAGTTTTATCCTTTCCTCTTGACTTATCGGTTTTGTAAAATCTATCCCAAACGCGCTTAATATCTTCTTCACTTATTCCTATTCCTGTATCCGCTACTGAAATCAATACCTTTTCTTTATTCTTTACAGTTTCTAAAATAATTCTCCCATTTTCATTAGAAAATTTTACAGCATTGTGCAATAGATTTATTATAACTCTTTCAATAGAGTCTTTATCAGCAGAAACCAGTAAATTTTCAACTGCAAAATTTGCTTCAATTTCTATATTTTTAGAAGTTATCAAGGTTTCAAGTTTAATTACACATATACGGACCAATTCATTTATATCAAATTGTTTAATGTTTAGAGTAACTTCTCCAGCCTCCATCTTTGCCAAATCCAAAAGGTCATTAACAAGTCTACTGAGTCTTATGGTCTCATCCTTTACTATTAACAAATAATTAAGTTGTTTATCTGGAGGTATAGTAC
>JAEWZA010000183.1 GCA_023395575.1 Bacillota bacterium | reverse complement strand
CTTTCAAAACTCCCAAATCCTAGCATTGTCTTGACTTCTCGTTTAATAAATCTATAATCAGGTATTTTACCATTCTATGAGTTACTTTGCTTGAAATATCGCCACTGTAAATCAGTTCGATAATTGCAATCTCTGTAGCCCCATACTTGTCTGTTGTAATTGATTTTAAGGTAGTTTTTCAGAAATGCCAGTCCGTGGAACATATCAATGTTTACTCACCTTTCTACAATGAGTGAATTGTCAATCATGTCCTCAATTCTGTTTGCCTCTTTGATACGATTGACAAAATCATAATTTAGTAGTTCCTCATTCCATATTCGAACAATGCTTTTTTCAGCAACATACTGTAGGCTTTTAATTATTCTTGAAATCTTATACAGATAGCTACCTTCGTCATACATTGAACTTTCATCTCCCCATTCTTCCGACTGGCTAGAGTACTCTAATGCAGGCATATTTAAGTTCTTTTCCTTTTCAAGTCTTGTATAATTACCTTGCAACAATTTACAGGATTCCTCTGATTCTAATAAAGCCTTGAAATCCTTGTAAACTCTTCTAGATGCCACATCATAAGCAAAGTAAGGTGTAACCTTTCCATCTGTTGGATTAACAAACAAGTGGCAATAAGAATACGCTTCAAAATTTCCTGGTTTATCGACATCTACTATGCAACCATGAATCCTTCCAGATCCTCCAAGTCTTTTTACAAACTCTGAAATTTTTTTCTGCCCACCTGTGTATTTGTCTAGCAGTTGATGAACATTTTCTATATAGATATCAAGAGTATCATAATAATATTGTAAATCCTCTGGTTTATCTCGTGACAATTTGCGCAGTTTACCTCCATCCAAAAGATAAAGACATTTATTTTTGGACTGCTTGGAATATAAGCAGTGTAGAAAGAACATGTACTTTCCATTCTTCTTTATCATGTAAATTTGTCCATCTTCTTTTCCAAAAGACAGCTGCACCAGCTTACCCAAATTAAAATCCATATATTGACTCTTTATAATTGGATGAATGCCATCTTTAAAATATGCAAATATGTCATATTCATTGTCAACATAAAAATATTTTAGCCCTACAGTTTCTCTGTTATAACCAATTTGGTTGTCTGCATAAACCACCTTTTTACTGCTGATATTAAGGTAATTACGGTGGTCATGTCCATTTACGTAAATCCAGTTTGGATTATGTGAGTCTGCATCCCAGCTACCTTTCTGCATATGTGTAAGCACTATTACTTTATTTTTTGGAAGCGACTGAAGCAATTTTCGGTATATAGTATCAAATTTACGGGTTTCAAAAATATCTTTTTCCAGTGCCTCTTCCGCAGATGTGGATTCCTCAAAAGATTTTCCATAACGCATATTTATAGCATTATATTTACCATTTAAACCACTAAACCCAATGCCTCCAAGTATTGCTGCAGAACACTTCAGTGCCATTTTCCTTAATTGTTCTTTGCTAAGTTCATTAATTTTATCTTCACTAAGTATTAATTGCTGACGTCGGTTATCTACTAAAAGTAAGTCATTGTGGAGGAATGTTATTCCCAAGCCTCTAAAGTATTCACGATAAACCTGGATGTTATTTTCCATTTCATCCCACGGGTCCCAAAGTTCATGGTTGCCATGTATGACTATAATCTTTTTGGGATTCCATAACTCCACCAATTCCTCATAAAATATTTTTGCCACCTCAAATTCAGAAGAAGTATCCCCAGCAATTAGTAGGTAGCTGTCATAAGGAGCGGTTCCCACCGATGCCAGCATTTTTTTCGCCAAAGACTTAACATACCATTTAACTTCTTCCTTTGTTGCTCTTAGTTTAAACTTATGTAAAACCCTATGACACAGATGAATATCACTCACATAGAAAAATGGTATATGGTTGTTATCGAATCTTTCATGTCCATCTTCATCAACTGGCTTAGGATAATTGAATCCTGTTATAAGACAGATCTCATTCTTCTCCACCTCAGATAAATCCATGAACTCTATGTGTTTCTTTAACCCTTCGAAATAACTGCTGTCATACAATCCTTGTTCTGCCAAAACGTCTTGATGAATAACTGCTCCTTCAATGTTGTATTGCTTTAGGTCGATGCCTTCGAATTTACATGTACGTAATTCAGCATCATATAGATTGCCATCTACAAAATTATAAAATTCATCAAAGTTCTGAAACTCCGCCATGACAGTATACGACTCATCAATTAGTCTGCTATCATCCAAAATGGATGGTCTTCTTTTATAAACCACCTTTATTTTAGTTGCGAATAAACCAGTTTCCGAATTGTACAATTTACTAAGGATACTGAGTTTCCCTTGGGATTTCTGATAATCTAAAATCTCTTTATTTTTCTTTATTCCCTCAGGCATGTACTTAGAGTCAGTAATATCCTTTTTTATATATGCCAAACAAATATCTATACCATTTTTGAATGCAGGCATATAAGTTAACCAGTTTATTTTAAATTCAACTATACTCTCAAGAAGTTCTGATGGGGTTTCTTCATTCAATATCTCGTACCTTATTTCTTGCGGAACATATGCCAAAGTATCTAGTTTATTTGTTACTGCAAGTAAACATATATCCAGCGTTAACAATTCAGAAGGAACTTTATTAAGTAAATCTGCATTAGACTGAACAGCCAATAAACACATTTCCTTGGTAACAAACTGTTTTGGAACATATCGAAATACATTTGCATCCTTCTCAACCGCAGTCAAACAAATTTCTGCATCAATACATTTTCTGGACGCATATTGCAATGCCTTGGGATTTTGACTGATAGCCTCTTTACACTTTTTTGGTGTTTGTTTATCTTTAGGTATCTGTTTCAATAAAAGGCCATCTTTTTTCAGTTTTTCCATAGTAACAATCATCTAACTCACTCCAATCACGCATTCGCTCTCGTTCCTAAAATCCAGTACCTTTTCCTAGTGTAAATATAATGGGAAGCTCGTACATTGTGCCAGTTATATGGATATCGGGCAGGTGGATAACTTGTTTCCAAAGTTTCAATACTTTGTAATTGGAAGCCTAAAATAACTTATTGAAAAAAACATTATGTGATACCAACCACATAAAATATCTGAATATTTAAACTATATAAATCACCTATGAAGCCATTTATAATTATGATCTAGGAACTCTAAAAAATATGTTGCTAAAGCAGGAACTCCGAGTTTATATTCCTCTTGTTCTTTCTTTATTAAGCCATCTTCAAACCGAGCATTATCAACGGGAAATATTTTACTTAGCAATTCATAAGCCTGTTTAGGATTTGTTTTATCATAGCCTAAACTAAAAGGATTCATACAAATCAAAGAACAATATTGATTCAAATACCATGAATTGTACCTGTCATCAGGCTTCATATGACCTGATACAATATTTGTAAGAATTATAACATCTGTTTTGTTGAAATCTCCGTACGTGTAAAAAGAACCATCTTTTTTTTTTTGAATTTTTCTCTAAATGCATCTGTAAAAATACCACTGTAAGCATTATATAGATATCCCCAATAATCTTGCATTTCTGAAGATAATACTGAAATAACAAGAACATTAAGTGATGTATCATCGCTTGTCGTAAACTTATCTTGGCAGGAGTTTAAATATGTCAGGACTTTATTATCATCAATTTTCTTATATTCATATTTAACATACTTCCCTTCTGAGTTAGCTATAATCGGCTTGATAATTTCTTTATCAATTATAGCTTTATAATTTTTGCTTTCTTCAAATCCAGTAGTTCGAAAAGGTATATTAACACTCAGAATATTTTCTACTGTAGAGGAAAAAGCACCAGAAGGATACACTTCTGGACATTTCACTTCAAAATTAAACCGCATTCCTTCATACAGCACTTGCAAATCAACATTGTAATTTCCTTGTTGAGTTACATTTTTATCTGGAAAATATGGGATATTTAAATTGCTATAGTGTATCCACAATACAATTTCAGATAATCCTTGATACCAGATGTTTGGCGAATTAATTTTTATTAAAACAAAGTTTTTGGCAAATTGTATCTATATCGCTTTTTGATTTAAAGCGATTATCTCTATATAGTATTTCTATAGCCTTCCAAAACTCATTATAATAGTTGTAGGCACACCGTTCGTTCATAGGATGTTCAGGATTATTATGTAAGCTATCGTAAATAGCTAAGTATACTTCATTTAAATCCAATAAATATTCCTCCCTTTCTAGATGTTCTTATTGATTTATAAGACCCTATGCAGAATATTTTACTACTTTACACACTCTTGAAACAAAAAACAAAAATTTGCTTTGCATTATTAGCCTAATCAGAAATGCTACCCAGTCTATAAAACAATGCTTATAACTTATTCACCTCTCAATTTTTCTCTTACAAAATTCAAAAACATTTGTTGGAATTCATTATCCACATCATTTGAAAATGCGTTTTTTATAAATATATCAAGATTTCTCCGTATATCCCCTGTCGTACAGTTTTTAATACAATTGCAAATATTAACGAATACTTGTTTTTCCCTTATTTCATTTTTTTGGTTTTTTAAAAATAAATACATAGTGTGATAGTAATGCGGAATCCATTTTGCTTCACATGCCATTTTTACAAACTTACTTAGGTTATTCCCCTCCGTAAAATAGTCAATCTTAGCCCAGCCCAACGAATAAATACTACTGCTTTCATCAATGTTAATTATCTCATATTTATCTTTAAAATTATTCAAAATGTCTTCACGAATGTCATTCTCAAACAAAATAGCACAACCTTTATATTTGCTTTCGAGGGTATATGCATCAATATATGCCTGTCCTATAATTAGTCCCTTCTGTAAGTTTTCAAAACTATACGCTTTTAATTGATTAAACTTGCCCTTTGCGACTGCACCTCTTAATAAAACTCCGTATTCAGAAAAAGCTTTTTGGTATATATCCA
>JAEWZA010000099.1 GCA_023395575.1 Bacillota bacterium | reverse complement strand
AATCTACATCGTATAGGTTTTACGGTATAAGTAACTATTCTTCACCAACAAATTCAAACAAATATCTTTAACCAAGCATCCCATTTATCTAAGTTGTACTCGCGTACAAGTAAAATAATAACTAGTTATCTGCACAAACTTAGTTCAAAATGAGTTAGCACAACGAGAGAAATCAACGCGTTGTGCTAATTATTTTATGGACCTTGCAGATAATTTTAAAGTACTGGCTTACTAGTACTTCCGTACAAACTTATCTAAATGTAGTTTATCTGCAAACTCAGTTCAAAATAAACTAGCACAACGAGTTAATCTGACAAGTCTGGAAAAATTCATTGCTGAAATTTATACGAGAAGTTAGCTCCTTAAATATTCAATTTATTACAAATGGCTATTTATCAACTTTCCAAAAATTTATGTTGAATTTAGGTATTATAATGCAAAAATAGGGATAATATGATATAATTTGTAAAGATGATGGAGAAAGCTAAAGTGCTGCTACATATGTTTTTAATATTTTGTTATGCTAAAATTGAGTGTGCGGGTTAGCTGCAAATCTGAACTATCAACAAAGCGTTTTCTAGTTAATATAATTATCGTATATCTAAAAAATTCCATTATCCATGTTTATTATTTGCTATACAGAGTCTAAAAAACAAAAAGTCGGGGGTAAAAATTTTAGAAAGGGGATAAAAAAATGAATTTAAAAAACAGAAGTAAGAAAAGTTATTTGTCTGTATCAATTTTACTGGTAATTTCAATGCTAATCAGTTGTATGGGGATTCCAACTTTTGCAGCAAATAATTCGGAAATGGCAGGAGCTAATACTGCAAAGCAATACAGAAATGTTGCGTACTTTACTTCATGGGGCGGCTATGAAAGAGCAGTTGAGGTGGGCAATATAAATCCTAAGCTGCTGACACATATTAATTTTGCTTTTGCTAATTTATCATCAGATGGAACTGTTACGGTCGGAGACCTGTGGATTGATACTCAAAAGCCATATGGAGATGATACATGGCAGACAGAGCTAAAAGGACACTTTGGACAATTAAGAAAGCTAAAAGCGCTATATCCTCATATAAAAACATTAATATCGGTTGGAGGCTGGACATGGTCAAAGAACTTTTCAGGAGTAGCAGCCGATGAAGCATTAAGAAAAGCATGTGCACAATCAGCAGCGGATTTTGTTGTAAAATATGGTTTTGATGGTGTAGATCTTGACTGGGAATACCCTGTTGCAGGTGGAGATAACATTCCTCACAGACCAGATGATGGAGATAACTATATATTACTTCTTAAAGAAATTCGAAAGGCTCTTGATGCACAGGGAGAAAAGGACGGTAAAGAGTATTTGTTAAGTATTGCAGGGGCTGCAAGTACTCAGTTTATTGCAAATTGTAAAGTGGCAAGTATGATGCAGTATTTGGATTATATAAATGTAATGACCTATGATTATCATGGTGCTTGGGATACAACAACAAATCACGTTACTCCGCTGTATGATGGTTCCTCAACAAGCACGTTATGCGTTGCAGACACAATTGAAGAATACATAAAAGCAGGAGTAAAACCAGCTGATTTAAATTTAGGCTTAGCATTCTATGGAAAAGGTTGGATAAATGTAAAGGATCCTAATGGTTCAGGATTATACAAAAGCGGATCTGCAGCAACATCCGCTGGTTATGGAAATGGTACCTGGGAAGGCTCATCTTTTGATTATTGGGATATTGAAGAAAATTATGTTGGCAAAAACAACTACATTCGTTATTGGGATGACACAGCAAAAATGCCTTATTTATATAATGGCAGTACTTTTATTACATATGATGATAAAGAATCATTGGGATATAAAATGGATTATTTAATTAATATGGGACTTGGAGGTGCTATGTTCTGGGAATTCTCCTGTGACAAGAATTTAGAACTCCAAGAGTTTGTTGCTAATAAGCTTGGAATTGATAATGGAGGAACTGTAGATGATCCTGTAATACCACCTTTAGAAATTAAGTACTATGGTGACTTAAATGAAGATGGTTTTGTAGATTCAATTGATTTTGCATTGCTGAAGTCATATCTTTTGGGTAAAGACGGTTCCATAAGCATGGAAGCTGCAGACATCAATGTTGATGACAGTATAGATGCTATTGATCTAGCAAACTTAAAACTAATATTATTGGAAAATCGCACACCTCAGCCTATAAAACCAAAAAATACAGTTTTATTGCCTAGCGTCGGAATAACTGCTATGAATAAGGTGACTGAGAATTTCTATGATGTATGGAAGAACGCCTATCTAGTAAGAAACCCGTATACTCAGGATGTTCAGTATTATGTATGGTATAGCGGGCAGAAATACAATCCAAATAATCCTCCAGCAGGAGCAGGTGTGGCTGTTACTGTTTCGGAAGCTCACGGATATGGAATGCTTATTACAGCCCTAATGGCAGACTATGATAAAGATGCGAAAAGCACTTTTGACGGGCTATACCGTTTTTATAAAGCCCACCCAAGTTCAATTGGTACTAATCTGATGGCTTGGCAGCAAGCAGATAACGGTAAAAAGATTTTTGACTGTGAAAATGACGGGTACAATGTTACAAATACTCCTGACTCTGCAACAGATGGAGATATAGATATTGCATATGCTCTGCTGCTTGCAGATGCTAAGTGGGGAAGCAGTGGTGAAATTAACTATAAGAAAGCTGCACTAGCTGTTATTAATGACATAATGACTTATGAAGTCAACAAGAAGGACTGGACACTGCAATTAGGCTCATGGTGTAGCACTTGCAACTATAATGATGACTATTATACGGCAACAAGATGTTCAGATTTTATAATGCAGCAGCTTAAAGCATTTGCCCAAGTAACAGGTAATAATGACTGGAATAAAGTAATAGATGCTTCCTATTCTATTGCATTGAACATTGTAAAAGGTAATGGATATAACACAGGGTTGTTACCTGATTTTGTACTTAAGAATGATGATGGCTCCTATGGCCCTGCTTACGAGAACTTCTTGGAAGATGTGACTGATGACGATTATGCATATAATTCATGTCGTACTCCTTGGAGATTTGCAACAGATTATATAATGACAGGAGACAAAAGAGCAAAGGAAATTCTTGATATGCAAAACAGCTGGATTATGAAGTCTACTGGCGGCAATCCTTATAAAATAATGGGGACCTACGATCTTAAGGGAAATGCCCTTGTTAATTATAATGATACATGCTTCACTCTGCCTTTCCTATTAGCGGCAATGTGTCAGGATAATTCAGTAACAAATGCACAGAAATGGGTGGATGCACTATGGTCTGTTTCCTCTGATACTGAAGCCTATGATTATTACGGAGACAGTATTAAGATGCTTACACTCATAACTGCAAGTGGAAAATGGCAAAAACCTTGAAGGGATTTATTTAGGTAGAGTTCCTTTAGTTTTGTAAAGTAACCTAAAAGCACTTAAAGGACTCCCGTGCAATATATATCTATATCTCGCTCCAAAATTGACGCTGAATTAGTTGTGGTGAAGAACAAGCACTTTCGCCGACCGTATGACACAAGGCATCCTGCCTCGGGTCAATACTCACAGCTACATCCTGTAGCTGTGTCGGCTACAATACTTGCTCTTCACCTACTATTTCTAGCATCAATTTTTAAACGAGCTTCGGAATTAGATATATATTGCACTTGCATACTATTTCTTAATCATAAAAAATCTATTAAATATTTAGTCTTCATAAGGCTTAATGGTTTGAATTGTGCCGTCTGCATTGTATTTTAATTCAGTATATTTAACGCAGCGCTTATGGTTAACTCCGCCTGAGTATGAGCTGTCATGATAGA
>JAEWZA010000055.1 GCA_023395575.1 Bacillota bacterium | reverse complement strand
GTCATCACTAATGGCAAAATCAAGCTTGCTACCTGTTTGACTTAGCTGACCCTGTGTATAGTAAGTATAAATTTCACCTACATCACTACTAAGTTGCATTCTTCCAATATTACCCGAAGGATTTAACGGGCTTCTAGTATCATTAATTCTCTTTGTTAATACAGAAGGAAAGCTTTCAAAAACAACAGTATCCTTTTTATATGCAGTTGTATTAACATTCGCCATATTATTGGTTATAACGTCAAGCTTTCTGGTATTTGCAAGCATACTCCATCCTGAAGTATATAAGCCTCTAATCATAGGAAATCTCCTTGTTAAAATTCATTACTTGTTATATCGGTACTTTATAGAATTTACTTAACATAAATATATCAAGAAAATTTTGCCTGAAATCAAATAAAATATAATGAAGAAATAATATATTTTTGTTTAATAAAAGAGGATAGCTTTAAAAGCTACCCTGCTTGATTACTCAAATTAAAACAAACCACCAAAAGGGCTGTCGCAAAAGAAGAAATAATATATATCAACAGTACACTCTTAATAGTACTCCCGTGCAGTATATATCTATAGCTTGCTCCCGAAATTTATGTTGAAATAGTCTCTGTTCAGAACAAGCTGTAAGCTTCGTATTTTTAGCCCCTATGTTTCCCACTATTTGAAGATAATGCACTCTCTTCTATAGCCTCTATATTATCTAAAGCCTTGCCTGTTCCCATTGCAACGCAAGATATAGAATCATCTGCGATAATAACATTTATTCCTGTCTTTTCCTGGATAAGCTTGTCTAATCCATAAATCAAGCTTCCTCCACCTGTCATTACAATTCCTCTATCACTTATATCTGCAGCCAATTCAGGAGGTGTACGCTCCAAAACAGAGTGGACTGCTTCTACTATGCTTGAAATAGGCTCTTCTAAAGCTTCCATCATTTCGGTAGACGATATAGTGATTGTTTTAGGCAAACCAGATATTAAATTTCTACCTCTAATATCCATAGTTACCTCTTGAACTCTAGGATATACTGTTCCTATATTTATCTTTAGATCTTCCGCTGTTCTTTCACCAATCATAATATTATGCTTCTTACGCATATATCTTACGATTGCTTCATCGAATTTGTCTCCTGCGACCTTAATGGATGTACTTACTACTGTACCTCCTAAGGATATTACTGCTATGTCAGTAGTTCCACCGCCCATATCTACAACCATGCTACCACATGCTTTAGAGATATCAATTCCAGCACCTATTGCTGCTGCTATTGGTTCTTCTATTAAATATGTCTTCCTAGCTCCCGCCTGCATAGAAGCATCTATAACCGCTCTCTTTTCTACTTCTGTAACTCCGCTAGGAACACAAACCATTATTCTCGGTTTAAAAAACTTCCTATTGCCAGTTGCCTTGTTTATAAAATATTTAAGCATACGCTCTGTAATATCATAATCAGATATTACTCCATCTCTGAGCGGTCTGATTGCAACAATATTCCCAGGTGTTCTACCTAACATTCTTCTAGCTTCTTCACCTACTGCTAAAAGCTTATTTGTATTTTTGTCAATTGCAACAACCGAAGGCTCTCTTAAAACAATGCCTTTTCCCTTAATATATACAAGCACTGAAGCTGTACCCAAATCAATACCGATGTCCTGTCCAAAACCCAAGATTAACAACTCCCTTATTTCTTTTTGATAAATCAACACAATAATATATAATCACTTTATAACGCCTACATTCAAAATAAAATTTACAATTGTAGAAATTTCATTACATCAACGGCGTGTAAGCGAGGCTAGAAATATTCTTCAACACCTAAAAACAAAAGCGGTACCCATCACTTATAAAAGTGAGGACATTTTCTTGCCTCGTTATAATATATAAACATTATAATAGTATGTTAATTTTTAATATTTTACCAAGTCAAAATTATCTAATATTTATATTATCATATTAATTTAAATATGCAATATTTTTGTATACTTTCGATACTTAATGACATATTTTCCTAATACTCAAAAAAGCCAGGTGTCCCCGGCTTAATGCTTATCTTAAATCGTAACTATTTTTTTATTTAAACAAAATATGTAATTTTATTTCGCCTGATATTTCGCTTTTGTGGCTTCTCCGCCACGTATATGCCTTTCAGCCTTATTCTCCTCAAGTATTACTCTTACATCACTCATTAGTGAAGGATTGATTTTCTCTAGTCTTTCGGTTACATCCTTGTGGACTGTAGATTTTGAAATACCAAATTTTTTAGCTGCATACCTGACTGTTGTCTTTTTGTCAATAATATAATTTGCGAGTTCCAAAACCCGTTCCTCTATATATTCCTTCAACCATATACCCCCCTTTGATAAGGCAATATTTAATGCTTATGCATTATTGCATTTATATTGATATTCTTTTTAGAAATAGAAATTTGGTTCTATCTATATAAAAACCATTTAGCGCTAGATTTACAAAGCTTTTATAAGAACTGTTTTTACCTATTTAGGCTGTTCACTTATGCTTTATAAACTCAAACCTTTCTATTTTTTAAGCTGTTTAGTAATCTATAGTGTATATATATGCCTTCAAATCTAGGCTTATGAATATATAGGAAGAAATTTTATTTGTAATGTCTTGCAGTAGATTTAAGGTAATTTATGTACCTCTCTCCTAACGTAATAAGTTGGGGTATAAGTTGGGGTATAAGTTGGAAATAACTGCATAAAAATTATTACAATAATCCATATATACTTGTTGACTTTTGATGTCAAATACATTAAAATTAATTCATAGTAAACATATATGAAATGTATGTTTACTATGAACAAAAAGATTATACAGGTTTGGGTTAAAACAACAAATTTCAATTGAAAAGGGCAAAAACACACTACCCGCGAATTTACTTCAGCAATTAAGAAAGTCATTCCAGCTAGCAGGTATAAAAACATAGTTTCCTCTATAGCCACTGTTTTTTTGAAAGCTATAACAATAATTGACTTGATAAGTTTACATATTTAAAATAATAACTAGTCTCATTTATAGTTTCTTCAACCGTTTAAAAACAGATTGAATGAAACAAATATATATACATAAAATAATCAAACTATGCTATAAGAATATCAATAGATTAAAGGAGGAGTAAGTATATGTCAAAAATCTACAAAAGTTTAACAGAATTAATTGGAAGAACACCCTTGCTTCAATTATCAAATTATGAAAAGAAAAAGAACATTAAAGCAACTCTTATTGCTAAGTTGGAATATTTCAATCCGGCAGGTAGCGTAAAGGACAGAATTGCAAAAGCTATGATTGATGATGCGGAAGCAAGAGGTTTATTAAAAGAGGATTCAGTTATTATTGAACCAACCAGCGGAAATACAGGTATAGGTCTAGCTTCCGTTGCAGCTGCTAGAAGCTATAGAATTATTCTTACCATGCCAGAAACAATGAGCGTAGAGCGTAGAAACTTATTAAAAGCATATGGTGCAGAGCTTGTATTAACAGAAGGTACTAAGGGTATGAAGGGTGCCATAGAAAAAGCACATGAGCTTGCAGCTGAAATACCAAACAGCTTTATTCCTGGTCAGTTTGTGAATCCAGCCAATCCTGCTGTTCATAGAGCAACAACAGGACCTGAAATCTGGGAAGATACTGATGGAAAGGTTGATATTTTTGTTGCTGGTATTGGAACTGGTGGAACAATTACAGGTGTAGGTGAATATTTGAAAGCAAAAAATCCCGATATTAAAATAGTTGGAGTTGAACCAGCAGGTTCACCTATTCTTACAAAAGGATATGCAGGCTCACATAAAATTCAGGGTATAGGTGCCAACTTTGTACCAGATACACTGAATACGAAAATATATGATGAAATAATTACTGTTGAAAATGAAGATGCTTTCGCAACAGGAAGAGAACTTTCTAAGACAGAAGGTCTTTTAATCGGAATTTCTTCCGGTGCAGCACTATGGGCAGCAACTCAGTTGGCAAACAGACCTGAAAATGTTGGCAAAACCATTTTAGTTTTGCTCCCTGATACAGGTGAAAGATATTTATCAACACCATTATTTGCAGACTAGAAACACTGTATATGGTTTTATAGCATTGGCACTCTCTCAATTATTTTATAAAGTCAATTAGTGTTTAAAGTCTTAGGCAAAAGTACTCTATATATATAATTTTTTAACTATTATTGCTTTGCCTACAGCCTAAATATATGCTATAGTTTATCTAAATTGTAATATGTAATAATATTAGGAGGCTCAAGATGAAAGCACTAATTGACAAATTATACGAAACACAAAACTTAGATAGAGAAGAGTTTCTTTATATACTCAATAATTTTGATACTAATACTAGTGAATACTTATTTGCCAAATCACGAGAGGTTGCTTTAAAGCATTTCGGCAATTCAATTTATACAAGAGGGCTAATAGAGTTTACTAACTACTGCAAAAACAATTGTTATTATTGTGGCATTGGGAACAGTAATATACACACAGAGAGATATAGATTAAGCGTAGATGAAATACTTTCCTGCTGTGAAACAGGCCATGAGTTGGGTTTCCGCACCTTTGTTTTGCAGGGTGGTGAAGACAATTTCTATTCGGATGATGATATAGTTGGTATTGTACAAAAAATCAAGAACAAATATTCAGACTGCGCTATTACTCTTTCGATAGGTGAAAAAAGTTATGAATCCTATAAACGGTACTTTGAGGCAGGTGTAGACCGTTATTTGCTTCGTCATGAAACTGCAAATGATGAACATTATCAAAAGCTTCATCCAAAAAGCCTATCCTTAAGTAACAGAAAACAGTGCTTGTATAACTTGAAGGACATAGGTTTTCAGGTTGGTACAGGGTTTATGATTGGCTCCCCTTTTCAAACAATGGAGAATATTGTTGAAGACTTAATTTTAATTAAAGAATTTTCCCCCGAAATGGTTGGAATGGGTCCCTTTATCCCCCACAAGGACACAATCTTTTCCAGTGAGCCTTCTGGAAGCTTGGAATCAACACTTTTGCTGATTGGAATTGTACGATTATTACTGCCAAATTCACTTATTCCAGCTACAACCGCTCTTGGTACAATTAATACAATGGGACGTGAGAAAGGCATACTTGCAGGTGCAAATGTTGTAATGCCAAACCTCTCTCCTGTTTCTGTACGTAAAAAGTATTTATTATATGATAATAAAATTTGCACAGGTGAAGAGGCTGCGGAATGTAACCATTGTCTGCAAAACCGCATGAAAAGTATCGGCTATCAATTAGTCGTTGATAGAGG
>JAEWZA010000445.1 GCA_023395575.1 Bacillota bacterium | reverse complement strand
GCTTCAAAGGGAGAAGTTTTAGTAAAGGTAAAGGCTACTGGTATTTGTGGTTCAGATCTTCCAAGAGTTCTTGGTAATGAAGCACATTTCTTTCCAATAGTGTTAGGTCATGAGTTTTCAGGGGAAGTGGTGGAAATAGGTGAAGGAGTAACCTCGGTTAAGGTAGGTGATAGAGTTGCAGGAGTACCCTTAATTCCATGTCTTACATGTGATGACTGTCAGAAGGGGAATTATTCATTATGTAAGCACTATAGCTTTATTGGTTCAAGAGAGCAGGGAAGCTTTGCAGAATATGTAAAGATGCCAGAACGAAACGTTGTCAAATTTGACGATAGTGTTTCTTTTGAACAGGGAGCATTTTTCGAGCCAGCTACAGTAGCACTTCATGGTTTGCTATGTGCTGATTATCGCGCCGGAGAGGATGTAGCAATTCTTGGTGGTGGAACAGTGGGTATGTTTACTGCACAGTGGGCAAAAATATTTGGCGCAAAAAAAGTATTTGTGTTTGATATTGATAAAGACAGATTAGCACTTGCCAAAAGATTGGGTGCTGATGAGACTATTAATACTCTGGATAAGGATTTCATACAGCAAGTAGATGAGCTTACCAATAAAAAAGGCTTTGGATTTGTATATGAAACTGCAGGTGTTGATATAACAATGAAGCTGGCTTTTGAAATAGCGGGAAATAAGGCATCCGTATGTTTCATTGGAACACCTACAAAAGAGTTAATATTTACACCAAAACTTTTTGAAAATTTGAATAGAAAGGAATTTAAGCTTACTGGTTCATGGATGTCATATAGTGCACCCTTTCCAGGTAAGGAATGGACTCTAACATCACATTACTTCTCAACGGGAGCATTACAGTTTGATAGTAGACTTATATTCAAAAAAGTTCCCCTTAGCAATATAAAGGATGCTTTTGATATGTTTAAGGTGCCCGAAACTGTTAAGGGAAAAGTACTGATAGTCAATAAAGGCAATGGCTAAAGCCATTGCCTTCGGCCAATGACTTTGTCATTGGCTTGTAATTGATTTGGACAATGACCGTTCAAGGCTTTGCCTGATAAGCTATTGCTTTAGGTGAAGCTTCTGAATATACAAAACAATATAAGTATTACGAATTTAATATATTAGAGGGGGTCGTAACAATGGCAGACTTACATCCATTGAAGGAATTAGTTGTAATGCAGAAACAGGGAGTACCTATCGGAATATACTCTGCCTGCAGTGCAAATGAGTACGTTATTGAGGCAGCTATGGAGAGAGCTTTAGAATTAGATAATTATGTGTTGATTGAAGCAACTGCAAATCAGGTCAATCAGTTTGGTGGTTATACTAATATGAAACCGCTGGATTTTAAAGTATTTGTATATGATATTGCTAAGAAAATTAATTTTCCGCAGGAAAAAATAATACTTGGGGGAGATCACCTTGGACCACTTACCTGGAAAAATGAGAAAGCCCAAACTGCTATGGAAAAATCATGTGAATTATTAAAACAGTACGTCTTGGCCGGGTTTACGAAAATACATATTGATACAAGTATGCATCTTGCAGATGATAATATAAATGAAAAACTGGATACTGGTATTATTGCCGAAAGAGGAGCTCTGCTGTGCAAGGTTGCCGAAGAGGCGTATGCTGAACTTATAAAAGATGGTATAGATGCATTACAGCCAGTATATGTTGTAGGAAGTGAGGTACCTATTCCAGGAGGAAGTCAGGAAGAGGAAGAGGGGATTCAGGTTACGAAGGTTTGTGATTTTGAAGCCACTGTGGAGACCTTTAAGCAGGCATTCTATAAGCTAGGACTTCAGAAAGCTTGGGATAATGTAATTGCTGTTGTAGTTCAGCCAGGTGTTGAATTTGGTGATGAGACTATTCACGAGTATAATCGAGAAACGGCAAAAGAATTATGCCTTGCACTTAAAAGATATCCTAACCTCGTTTTTGAAGGTCATTCCACCGACTATCAGACGAAAGCCAAACTAAGAGAAATGGTTGAGGATGGAATAGCTATACTTAAGGTGGGTCCGGCTTTAACATTTGCCCTGAGAGAGGGTTTGTTCGCACTTTGTATGATAGAAGAAGAAATGTTCAGATATAATCCTGATATTCATCTTTCAAATCTTATTAGTATATTTGATGAGGCTATGCTTCAAAATCCTGATAATTGGAATAAGCATTACCATGGAAATGGAGTAAAGCTAAGGTTTGCCAGAAAATATAGCTTTTCTGACAGATGCAGATACTATTTACCAGATTCAAATGTACAGAACTCAATTAGGAGATTGTTGCAGAACCTTGGAACAGTTTCAATTCCACTATCATTATTAAGCGAATACATGCCTATTCAATATAGTAAAGTTAGAAGTGGTACGCTACATAATAACCCTATAAATCTTTTAAAGGACAGAGTTGTAAACTGCATTGATGACTATTTGTACGCTACTAAGCAAGATGATAGCTTCAAGTTGGTTGTATCCTAATTTATATTTTGAAATTAGAATCACATTTAAATAGCCATATTTGTGGTGAATCTCTTCTTCGCATTTTCAGAACCACTAGATTTTGTCGGAAGTTTGAATAAGTAAATAAATTAAAATAAAAAGGAGACGTATACTATGAGCAATGATTTTATTAATCCAAGTTTAGTACCACAAAGAACCTTACGTGGAGGAGACAAGATGCCTGGAATTGGTATGGGTACTTTTGGTTCCGATAGATTTTCAGCTGAAGATATTGCTGCTGCTGTAAAAGGTGCTGCAGAGGTGGGCTTCAGATTGTTTGACTGTGCATCTGTTTATGGAAATGAGCATTTAATTGGAGAGGTTTTTGAAGATATTATGAAGTCTGGTATAAGGAGAGAAGAACTCTTTATTACTTCAAAGGTTTGGAATGATATGCATGGG
>JAEWZA010000436.1 GCA_023395575.1 Bacillota bacterium | reverse complement strand
TAACATTGACCTATAACGGTAATACTTTAAAGGGAATTACTGGATTAACAAAGAATGTAGACTATTCCTTGTCAAAAAATCAAGTAATATTCTCAGTGAAATATCTGTCAACACTTGCTGTAGGAACAACGGATATAGTCTTTGACTTCGGATTAGATACTAATCCTGTATTGAGAATATCTGTAGTAGATACAAAACCTGATCCTGCAACAATTAGTCCTGTTACTGCAACATTTGACAAGAAAGCGCCCAAAGATGTGACAGTAACAATGACACCTAATGGAAATACCTTCTCTGGTATAAGCGGATTGATTAGCGGTACTGACTTTACCGTATCAAATAACACAGTAACTATTAAGAGCAGTTATCTATCAAATCTTGCTGCTGGTACCAAGAAGCTTACCTTTAATTTTGGACTAGATACTAATCCAGAACTCTTAATAACAATACTCGATGCAATACCTGATCCTGCAACAATAAGTCCTTCAACTGCGACATTTGACAAGTATGTTCCTACAAATGTAGAAGTTGCATATACAGCTAATGGAAATACTTTCAAAGGTATTACAGGCTTAACTAATGGAACTGACTACACAGTATCAGGAAGTACAGTGACAATATCAAAGAGCTACCTATCAACTTTAGCTGTAGGTACAAAAGCACTTGTATTTGATTTTGGAACAAACAGCAATCCTGTATTTACATTGACAGTAGTGGACTCAACTCCTACTGTTAAAGGTCTAGGTGTAATAATAGGAAAAGCATCAGGTAGTGTTGGAACTACAATAACAGTACCAATTACCTTAACAAATGTAAGCAAGGTTGGTAATGTTGGAACTTGTAATTTTTATATAAGCTATGATGGTAAAAAGCTTGAAGCTCAAAAAGTAACTGCTGGTTCAATAGTAAAAAATGCAGCAGTAAATTTCTCAAGCAGTATTAATAACGGTACAATAAGCTTCCTGTTCTTGGATAACTCAATAGGTAGTGAATTGATTACAACTGATGGTGTGCTGGCTACAATCACCTTCAAAGTAATTGACAGCTCAAATACTGCGTTAACCTTTAAAGATGGTGGAGCTTTTGGTGATGGAAACTTTAGTAAGCTGGCTGAATTAACTTACATTGAAGGCAGCGTAAATTAGGCTTTTAATGGTAGTTGATTTGCATGAGGGGGTAGTCCATGCTAGTCGATTAGTGGAGTAATGCTATATGTGGACATGGATGTAATATAAAGGAAGAGGGCTGTTGCATAGCATATCGATTTAACTTATTTAATACAGTAAATAAGTTGGGAGTTAAGTTATGCAACAGTCTAAAAAAACTAAAATAGAAGGGATGGCTTGTTTATATGAATAAAGAGCTAAAGAGGTTTGGAGCAATTGCCTTAGTTGGAGCGATGTCCTTATCAATAATTACTTCTTCAAGTACATATGCAGCGGCTGGGGATCCTGTAAATGAAGAGTATAAGAGTCGCTTTGAAACTATGTATAAGAAGCTGAAAGATACCTCTAATGGGTATTTTAGTCCTGATGGCGTTCCGTATCATTCAATTGAAACACTGATGGTTGAAGCTCCTGACTATGGACATGTTACCACCAGTGAAGCATTTAGCTATTATATGTGGCTAGAAGCAGTAAATGGTAAGTTTACAGGGGATTTTTCAGGCTTTAAAAAATCATGGGATATTGCTGAAAAGTATATAATTCCATCTTCTCAAGATCAACCTAATTCTGCTATGAGCAGATATGATCCTAACAAGCCTGCGACTTATGCGCCGGAATGGGAGGAACCAAGCAAGTATCCAGCACAGTTAGATACAAGTGCCCCTGTTGGTAAGGACCCTATAGCTGCTGAACTAAAAGCTGCATATGGAACCAGTATGATTTACGGTATGCACTGGCTTTTAGACGTAGACAACTGGTATGGCTTTGGAAATAGAGGCGATGGAACTTCAAAGAATTCATACATAAACACCTTCCAAAGAGGTGAGCAGGAATCTACATGGGAAACTATTCCTCAGCCATGCTGGGATGCAATGAAGTTTGGAGGACCAAATGGTTATCTCAACCTCTTTACAGGAGATAGTTCATATTCAAAGCAATTTAAATATACTAATGCTCCTGATGCTGATGCTCGTGCAGTTCAAGCTACTTATTGGGCAAACGTTTGGGCGAAGGAAAGAGGTACAGACATAAAAACCTATGTCTCTAAAGCATCAAAAATGGGTGACTATCTAAGATATGCAATGTTTGATAAGTATTTCAGAAAAGTAGGAAATTCACAACAAGCAGGAACAGGATATGATGCTTGTATGTATTTACTCTCATGGTACTATGCATGGGGTGGTGGAGTTGAAGCCGACTGGGCGTGGATAATAGGAAGCAGTCACAATCACTTTGGCTATCAAAATCCATTTGCTGCTTGGGTATTATCATCAGACTCAGATTTCAAACCAAAGTCAACAAATGGTGCTACAGATTGGGGTAAGAGCTTAGACAAGCAAATAGATTTCTATCAGTGGCTTCAATCTGCTGAGGGTGCAATAGCTGGTGGAGCTAGTAACTCGCGCAATGGACGTTATGAAACATGGCCATCAGGTACTGCTACTTTTGATGGAATGGGATACGTAGAGAACCCTGTATATAAGGATCCAGGAAGTAATACATGGATGGGAATGCAGGCTTGGTCAATGCAGCGTATGGCTGAATACTATTATAAGACCAAAGATGAAAGAGTAAGAGGTTTATTGGATAAATGGGCAAAATGGGCAAATTCAGTAATACAATTTAATGCAGATGGAACCTTCCAGATTCCAAGTACAATTGATTGGGAAGGCCAGCCAGACACATGGAACGGGCAGTATACCGGAAACCCAAACTTACACGTATCAATAGTTAATTATGGCACTGACCTTGGAGTAGCATCTTCACTTGCGAACACTTTAACCTACTACGCTAAGGCATCAGGAGATGAAACCTCAAGAGTTAATGCACAGAAACTATTGGACGGAATGTGGAATAACTATCAAGACGAAAAGGGTATTTGTGTACCAGAGCCTCGCACAGATTATAGTCGATTCAATCAGGAAGTATATGTTCCATCATCATTTTCAGGTAAAATGCCTAACGGTGATGCAATTAAATCAGGTATCACGTTTATAGACATTCGCTCTAAATACAGACAGGATCCTGAGTGGTCTAAGATTGAGGCATACTTGAATGGTGGAGCTGTTCCGACCATGAGATATCATCGTTTCTGGGCTCAGAGTGAGTTTGCAGTAGCAAATGGTATTTATGCTATGCTATTCCCAGATCCTATCGTTGTAACATTAGGGGATGTGAACTCAGATGGAGCTATTGATGCTATAGACTTTGCAGTATTGAAGATGTACATTTTGAATAGCTCAACTGCTATAACTAAGGAAAATGCAGATATGAACAAGGATGGGAATATTGATGCACTAGATTATGCAAAGCTAAAGATATACCTTTTAACCGGGAAATAATTTTTGAAAATTGTAACTGGATTTTTGTTAAGGAATAAATTAAAACCAAGAGATATCGGAGAACCCCTTTATATGATGTGATGAATATGACGCAAACATTACATCATACAAAGGGGTTTTAAGATGCTTAAGAGAAACCAAAAGAAACAAGGGATACGCCTCTCTTGTTTTTTCATGTGCCCAGCTTGGGTGTTTTCTCGTTGGGTGAAAGTCCGATGCGGAGCTTGATAGTGCTACCCGTTAGCCAAGGCCAAAGGTGTACTCGGTGACGAGGAATCTGAATACTAAACTATCAAAAACAGGCAGTGTAAACAAAAAATAAATAATATTACAAAAAAGTTAAATTAGACCAACAAAAGGCAGGTTTACCAACGCATATATATAAATAAAGAATATAAAATTTTTAATATCAAGCTGTTGTTTCCGCAGTTATTCCACAGTTCTCTTGCCAACAAGTCTCTTAAAGAGCTACCGCAATAACATTGCAGTAGGGAAAAAGACTTTATTTTTGGCGACAGTCCCTAAACTAAAAAAATAAAAAGGTAGGCGAATTTTATGAAAAGAGATTTAAAGAGGTTAGGAGCTTTTACTTTGGCTGTATCGATGTCATTGTCGATAATTCCTACTACAAGTTTATCTGCAGCTGCTTATAGTTCCGATTATGGAGATTATAAAAGCCGATTTGAGGTTATGTATGAGAAGTTGAAAAATACCTCAAACGGGTATTTTAGTCCCGATGGCGTTCCTTACCATTCAATTGAAACACTGATGGTTGAAACACCTGACTATGGTCATCTTACTACCAGTGAAGCGTTCAGCTATTATATGTGGTTAGAAGCGGTAAATGGCAAATTAAGCGGAGATTTCTCGGGTTTTAAAAAAGCCTGGGATACAGCTGAAGAGTACATTATTCCATCCTCAAAAGATCAACCAAATTCTGCTATGGATAGCTACAATCCTAATAAACCAGCAATTTATGCTCCAGAATGGCCAGAAATAAGTGATTATCCGGCAAATCCAGATACAGGCGCGCCTGTTGGGAAAGACCCTATAGCTGCCCAACTAAATTCTGCATACGGAAACAATATGATTTATGGTATGCATTGGCTTCTGGATGTAGACAACTGGTATGGTTTCGGGAATAGAGGTGATGGAATCTCTAAGAATTCATATATTAATACCTTCGAAAGAGGTGAGCAGGAATCTACATGGGAAACTATACCACATCCTTGCTGGGATGAAATGAAATTTGGAGGTTCAAATGGTTATATCAATTTATTCACAGGGGATAATTCATATTCAAAGCAATTTAGGTACACCAACGCTCCAGATGCTGATGCTCGCGCAATCCAAGCTACTTATTGGGCAAATGAATGGGCAAAGGATAAAGGTATAGACATAAAATCTTATGTAAATAAGGCAGCAAAGATGGGTGACTATTTAAGATATGCTATGTTTGATAAGTATTTCAGAAAGGTGGGTTCCCCATCAACAGCTGGAACAGGCTACGATTCTTGTATGTGGTTGCTTTCATCGCAGTATTCTTGGGGCGGTGGAGTTGATGCTGACTGGTCGTGGAGAATAGGAAGCAGCCATAATCAGTTCGGTTACCAGAATCCTTTAACTGCTTGGGTGTTATCTACTCAATCGAATTTTAAGCCAAAAGCAGAAAATGCAGTAAATGATTGGACAAAGAGTTTGGATAGGCAAATAGATTTCTATCAGTGGCTTCAGTCTGATGAGGGTGCTATAGCTGATGGAGCTAGTAACTCATACAACGGTCGTTATGAAGAATGGCCATCAGATACAGCTATCTTTTATGGAATGCGCTATGATGAAAACCCTGTACATAAAGATCCTGAAAGCAATACTTGGTTTGGTATGCAGACACGGTCAATGCAGCGTATGGCAGAGTACTATTACCAGACTGGAGATCAGAGAGTAAAAAAGTTACTGAATAAATGGGTTAAATGGGCTATTTCAACAGTACAATTCTATTCAGATGGAACTTTCAGAATTCCTAATAAAATTAATTGGGATGGGCAGCCTGATACATGGACGGGTGAATATACCGGGAATCCTAATTTGCACGTCGTAGTAACTGAGTATGGTACTGACTTGGGAGTTGCATCTTCACTTGCAAACACATTAACTTTCTACGCAAAAGCCTCAGGAGATCAGGAATCAGCATATATGGCAAAGAAACTTCTAGATACTTTGTGGATCAACTATCAGGATGAGAAAGGTATAAGTGCACCTGAAGCACGTAATGACTATATTCGCTTTGAACAGGAAGTATATGTACCTTTAGGATTTTCAGGGAATACGCCTAACGGAGAAGTTATTAGACCGGGTATTAAATTTATAGACATTCGCTCAAAGTATAGGCAGGATCCTGATTGGCCAAAGATAGAAAAATATTTGGCAAGTTATAATGAAACAGATGTTCCTACTATGAGATATCACCGTTTCTGGGCTCAGAGTGAGTTCGCAGTAGCTAATGGCATTTATGCAATTTTAAACCCTAGTCCATACTATGGGAAAGGAGATGTGAACTTAGATAGTTCTATTGATGCCATAGATTTGTCATTGATGAAGATGTATCTTTTAAATAGCTCAACTGCTATAAATAAGGAAAATGCTGACATATACTATGACGGCAATATAGATGCACTTGATTACGCAAAATTGAAGCTTTATCTTCTAACTGGGAAATGGTAAAGGCTTTTTGTAAGATTCGTTATCTAAATGTTAACCTTGGAAAGGTAATATCAATACAACTAGTGAAGCTATTAATTTATTATTTCTTGATTACATATCTGGTAGTGAATTAATTAACAAAAACCTAAATAAGAGCCGTGAGCGTAAAGCTTGCGGCTGTTTTGTGCGCCTAAATATGGTAGACAAATAATATTGGGGAAATTAAAGCGATATTCAGATAAAAAGGTAGTTCAACCTATAATTGAGCTTTATACATAAAATATTGTATTATATTACCATATTAAAAAGAAAAATACAAACGCATATAATTAATAGATAGCAAAAATTATTTTCGCAGAATAATATTAAGTTTGCTTGATGTTACTTGTTTTAAGCCGACAATAGCTATCGATTATACACGTTAAGTTTATTTTGTAAAATTAAGACTTAATTTGGTAGAAGCTTAAGATAACTTAACTGGTAGCAATTGAGATTGACGGCTATTGACGGATTATTAAGAGTTTATTACATAATCAACTAACAGTGATTTTATAAACAATTTTATTACTAATCTCAAGGAATTATTGCATTTAAATATATCTTATATTTACTTCTCATATCCAAAAATTTTAATAAGTAGCTTTTAATTCTCAGTATGTCAAAACAGTTACTAAGTTTCAGAAAATGTACATGGAATTAAATGGGTATAACCACAAAAGAGTGGGGGTGATAAATGAAATTGATACCAAATAAAGAAAGTGGTATTGACAGAGAAAATAATAAATAGGAGGTTTTAGCAATGATAAAAAAGAAGATATTTTGTTTAGTAGCACTATTAATGGCAATATCTGTTTTTGCCCCTAGATTATATGCACAAGCAACAAGTAATTTACAAGTACTGTTTAGTAATAATGGAAATACATTAACATCAAGCAATACGATAAGTGCAAATTTTAAGGTGATTAATAACGGAAGTTCAAGTATAAACTTAGCAGATTTGAAATTTAGATATTATTACACTGCAGATTCTGATACGGCACAGAATTTCTATTGCGATCATGCAGGTATATTGAATGGATGGTCATATACTGGCGTTACTGATAAGGTAACAGGTACTTTTAGCAGATTAAGTGTTCCCACTCCACTTGCAGATACATATCTTGAAGTAGGCTTCAAAAGTGATGCTGGAACTCTTGCAGCAGGAGGGTACATTGAAATCCAAACCAGAGTAGCAAGGAATGATTGGACAAATTATGATATATCAAATGATTACTCTTTTAAGACATTGGGCTCATATGGTGAAAATGAAAAAATTACTGCATATATAAATGGGAGCTTGATGTACGGCATGGAAGCTTATGTACAAACTCCAACGATAACGCCGACAGATGTTGTATATGACAAGTATATTAGCTCAGACGTATCAATAACTCTCACTCCTAATGGGAACTCATTTATAGGAATAGCTGGACTTACAGAAGGAAACCAGTATGAGGTGACAGGAAATACAGTTAAACTGAAAAAGGAGTATATTAATAGTCTACCAATTGGAATTATGAAACTTACCTTTGATTTTGGCGTGACAAACAATCCAGAACTTACATTAACAGTTAAGGATACATCACCAAAGCCTCTTTATGATGCAATAATTGGAACAGCTACAGGTTTACCAGGGGATACAGTAACAATACCAGTTTCATTTGGAAAAGTAGCAGAAGCAGGTTATGTGGGAATGGGCAATTTTGTCATAGGGTATGATAATACTTTATTGGAAGCAATATCAGTAGCACCAGGCTCTATAGTAACAAATCCTGCAATAAATTTTTCGGGTCAAATTGAGTCAAGCAGGGGTTTAATTAGTCTTGTGTTCCTAGATAACACTATAGGTGATGAGCTAATTAAAACAGATGG
>JAEWZA010000410.1 GCA_023395575.1 Bacillota bacterium | reverse complement strand
GTATGTAATATCTGATAAAGAGAAGCTTGAATCCAATTTGCGTGTAATAGCTCGTTTTGCAAGAAAGAGAACTGATTCTAAATGGCTTGTTGAAGGATGGTACGATAAAAAGGCTGATTTGAATTATCAGATTTATATCTCACCGAATGGAACAGTGGATGTATTTTCAATCAAGCAACAGCTATTAAATGATACTGTATATATAGGGTCAAAAATTCCGCCTGATTTAGATGAGGAAATCTTGAATTCCTATAAACAGTATGGTGAAAAAATAGGTAAGTACTTATTCGAAATAGGTTATACAGGAGTTGCAGGGATTGATTCAATTATTACAACAGATGATGTTATAATACCCATTATTGAAATAAATGGAAGATTTACACTGTCTACATATATTTCATTCCTCGATAATCAATTAAAGGACGTAAAAATATTATCAAGATATTTTAGGCTATTTTGTGATAATCCTGTGAGCCATGAAGATTTAATTAAGGAAATAGAAAAGCAAGGTATTTTACTAAAACCAGAGGGAAGAGAGGGCGCTTTTATATATACCTCAGGAACGCTACCCACAGTATTGCCCGAAGGTCAGGATAAGTATATGGGAAGGGTTTTTGCATTTATTGCTTCAGATAGCTGGGACAGAATTGAAGATTATAGTTCAAAATTAGATGATATTATTCAAAGTGTTTAAAAATAACTAATTGGTGTCGGACTTTAGTTCCGACACTAATTTAATGCGTTGAGTAATTATTTTATGATTAATATTATTGTATATTGACTTCTACAAAGCAAATGTATAGCATTAAATACAAGAGCATTGGTTTTTGGAGGAGCAATGAGAAAACGAAGGAAAAGACAGGTTACGTTAGTATTGGCTTTAAGTGTATTGATGCTGCTAATATATTTTTCTGCGGTTTTTTTTGTAGACAGAATTGACAAAGATAATAGTGGAGCTGATATATCGCAAACAAATACAAGCAATAATTTTGAAGATGATTTGACAATAGGGCAAAGTACACTAACTGATAGTAAGGAACCAGCGAACTATAGTAGCTCACTTGATTTAAATAATTCTATTGACGAACAAATAGCCAATTTTAGCTTAGATGAGAAGATTGGACAATTGGTTATTGTTGGTGTAGATGGCTATTTGAACGATGAAAATTCTAGACGGCTAATAGAAGAGTATCATGTGGGGGGATTTATTCTTTTTAAAAGGAATATACAGAATTCTGATCAAATGTTATCTCTCTTGAATTCTTTAAAAGAAACTAATTCAGTCAATAAGCTTCCGCTATTTCTATCTATTGATGAAGAGGGTGGGCGCATTTCCAGAATGCCAGATGAATTTCTAAAGCTTCCATCAAATCAGAAAATTGGAGAGCGCAATAACGAATTCATCTCGTATCAGGTTGGAACGATACTTGGGGAACAACTAAAAATGTACGGATTTAATATGGATTTTGCGCCAGTGCTTGATATTAACAGCAATCCTCGAAATCCTATTATAGGTGATAGGTCTTTTGGCAGCGAACCCAATATTGTCACTAAGCTGGGTATACAAACAATGATGGGATTACAATCACAGAATATAATTTCTGTTGTCAAACATTTTCCTGGGCATGGAGATACTTCTGAAGATTCTCATAAACGTTTGCCAGTGGTAAACAATGACTTGAAAAGACTAAATAGCTTTGAATTAATTCCATTCAATGCTGCTATAGAAAACAATGCAGATGTAATAATGGTTGCTCATATTTTACTTCCAAAGCTAGATGCTGAAAATCCGGCATCTTTGTCAGAGACAATTATAACTGAGCTTTTACGTGAAAACATGAATTTTAATGGTGTTGTTATAACTGATGATTTTACTATGGGGGCCATTGAAAAAAATTATGATATAGGTAAAGCGGCAGTAAAGTCCATTCAAGCAGGTAGCGATATAGTTTTAGTCTGCCATAATTTTAACAAGCAGGAAACAGTCATTAAAGCTATAAAGAATGCTGTATTAAGTGGTCAAATATCAATAGAAAGAATAAACCAGAGTGTAGATAGAATACTGAAATTAAAGCATAAATATACGCTTTCTGACATGCCAGTTAAAACAGTTGACCCCCAAAGTATTAACAAAAAAATATCCCAAATATTAAAATAATAGTTTGTTAGGGTTATCTTAAGAGGGGCTATTCACTAATATGCTCTAGCCCTTGGGCTATAATAGTTACTACATGTGAGTCTGCTAGAGAATAAAACATCGTTTTGCCTTCACGCCTGTATTTTACCAGCTTAGCCTGCTTTAGTACACGTAATTGGTGGGAAATAGCTGATTGTCCCATGTTAAGAAGCTGAGCGATATCACAAACACACATTTCTGATTGAAATAAGACATATAGTATTTTAATTCGTGTGGAATCACCAAAAACCTTAAACAATTCTGCTAAGTCGTATAACTGGGTTTCGTCAGGCATGTGGCTTAATACTTGCGCAACTATGTCTTTGTGTATACATAGAAAATCACATTTTTCAATTTCTTTCTCATCCTTTTTCATATGTCAACTACATTCCTTTCACTATGCTAAATAGCACATAAGTTTTAAATAATCCAAACAACTTCCCTAATACAGATTTTGGTCTGTAATATTTTCAAATATACGTGTAGACTTTCAAGAGCTAATTGGGTTAGGTCTTGTTTGCTTTGCCAACAAATAACCTGATTTTCCTACAGACCAGTGAAAACCAACTTTGTTGACTCTTGATAAATTTATTAGCTGAATCTATTATACAAAAATATTTGTGAATTATATACACAAATATCATATTTATTTCATTATAATAATAAATTTACTATAGATAACAAAACAATTCCCAAATGCAATTTGGTTGCATATTATGCACTAAAAAGGTTATTTTGGAGTGATATTTGTGACTAAATTTAACATTGGAGATATTGTGATTAGAAAGTCTTACGGTGGTGACCTTCTCTTTAAGGTAGTAAACATAAAACGTGACTGTAATGGGTCTGATTGTTATGTGTTAAGAGGGCTATCATCACGAATTGAAGCTGACTCAAATGCTGAAGACTTGGTGAGGCAGGATTCTAGAGATGCTTATTCAAGAGCATATGATGAACTTAGAATGGCTAAAATGGCAATTGAAGGTACTGTGCCTGTATTTAGAAATTTTTTAAGAAGAATAAGAAAAAAACCGGGCAAGATTTTGCATATAGACTCTGCTGAGGACTTTATGGTCCAATGTATGGATTTCTATAGGCAAAGCGGTATAAAATGCTATGGAAAGCTGGCAACTGAAAGCAAGCAACCTTCATTAGTAAAACAATTTTTATATGCCTATAGGCCGGATATATTGGTTATTACCGGACATGACGGCTTGAAAAAAGGTGCAAAAAATATATACCTATTAGAGAGTTACGCAAACTCATCGTACTATATTGAAGCTGTTAAAATAGCAAGAGCTTTTCAGCCTAATCCTGATAAGCTATGCATTTTTGCGGGGGCATGCCAATCTTATTATGAGGCAATAATGGATGCAGGTGCAAATTTTGCCAGCTCCCCGAAAAGGGTGCTGATAAATGCATTGGATCCTGCAATTGTAGCACAAAAGGTAGCTACAACTGATAGTTCAAGGATTCTAACACCGAAATCAGTAATTTCGTTAACCATAACAGGAAGCAGTGGTATAGGTGGTAAGGACACAAGAGGTCAAATGAGGTAGGATAAAAATATCCTTTATCCCTTTGATAAGTCATCACTTAAGCAAAATTCATTACAATTAGAAGTTATTAAGCCACATTGCACTCATGTTAAATAAAAAATGCTCGGCATATAGCCGAGCATTTTTAGGGGGTTAAAATGTATTTTGTGGGGTCAGTTATAGTTTTGACTTATTTGTCCTTGCTTATACATAATATATTAATAATTAAAATTTAATTTTGCTTAGTACTCTGTGTTTTTTCTATCACAACATTCATAACTAATATATTCAACTTTCTCTTTCTAGTTTGAGAGTATAAAACGTAATTTAATCATGGCATACCAACACAAATAGATTTTGAGTAGAGAAATTATCCCTGCAGGAGTCTATAAATATATAGCTACTAATTATTTGTTCACAGATCACTAATAAATTATTAATAATAAATTAATAATTGTTATATAATTTTAACACAATTTATAGAAAATAGTGGTATACTATAATAGTAAAGCCATTACGCTTTTTCATTTTGTTCCTCCTTTAAACATATTTGATTTTTTATTTTATTTTTTTGATTTGAGCACCTAATTATCAGGAATTATTATATTTTATAAACTGAGGTGCTTTTTTTTCTGTCTAAAGGAAATTAGGAGAAATTGGGAGCTTGGGTAAAAATAACATTACAATTAGTATTGATATGCCATTTGATTTAGGTTATAATGTGTAAGTGCTTTAGATATTTAGTGTTTTTAACGCCAAGTTTTGGTCGTACTAGACGGGGAGGTAGCGGTGCCCTGAACCTGCAATCCGCTATAGCAGGGTTGAATTCCTGTTTTAGGTTTATATATGTGGTGTTTGCCCTTTATAAGTGGCAATGAAAATTGGGTCTTGCGCAATAGAAGTCTGTGAACCCCGTCAGGTCCGGAAGGAAGCAGCGGTAAGCGGTAATTTCTGTGTGCCGCTAGATTACCTGATTAGAGTTAACTGTAAAGGTAACAGCTATATATTTATATCGACAATGGGTGTACGGCCATTCAAATATTAATATAATACAAGCCTGTTCATAAGAACAGGCTTGTATTATATTAATATTTCAGGAGTATATGAATTATAGTTCAAGTGTTAGGTTATATGTTTACTATCCATCAGGAAGCTCCTAATTTGAGTAATGCAAGTTGATTTGATATTTGGTATGTAATTTATAGGAAGGGATGAGAATATGTCTTATACAGCACTGTACAGAAAATGGAGACCTCTTGTATTTGAAGATGTAGTTGAGCAGGAGCATGTGGTTAAAACTATTAAAAATACTGTTATGTCAGGACGTATTGGACATGCATACCTTTTTTGCGGAACAAGAGGTACTGGAAAAACAACTATGGCAAAAATATTTGCACGTGCAATTAACTGCTTAAATCCAAAGGATGGGAATCCTTGTAATGAGTGTGAGATGTGCGAAGGTATACTTAGCGATTCTATTTTGGACGTAGTTGAAATAGATGCTGCTTCAAATAACAGCGTCGATAATGTCAGAGAAATCAGGGATGAGGTTGTTTATGCACCATCACAGGCAAAATATAAGGTATACATAATAGATGAGGTGCATATGCTCTCGGCTGGTGCCTTCAATGCTCTTCTCAAGACCTTAGAAGAACCACCGGAACATGTAAAATTCATATTGGCAACTACCGACCCGCATAAACTGCCTGCGACAATATTATCAAGATGTCAAAGATTTGACTTCAAAAAGATTACACCAAGCAGCATAGCTCAGAGAGTTAAAATGGTTGCTAATGCCACTGATATACAGATAGAAGAAGATGCAGCATTGCTGATAGCCAGATTGGCAGATGGGGCTATGAGGGATGCTTTAAGCATATTAGATCAGTGTATTGCTGTAGGAGATAAGACAATATCCCATCAAAAGGTACTTGATGTAGTAGGAATTGTAAGTGATGACTTTATTGCGGAAATAGTAGATGGAATAAAAGATAGAAATACCGAGAGCTTGGTTACTGGTGTAGAGAGGCTGTCCTCAAGTGGCAGGGATATTTTGAGGTTTGCATCTGATTTGGTAATGTACTTTAGAAATCTTCTAATGTGTAAGCTGAGCAATAACCCTAACGACATAGTTGATGTGAGTAAGCAGTATTTGGAAAAAATGATGCTGCAAGCTGAGGCTTTTTCAAAAGACCAGATAATCGGAATAATTAAGGAGCTTTCTTCTTTCGAACCACAGCTGAAGTATGCATTGAATCAAAGGGTGTTTCTTGAAGTAATGCTAATTTCAATTAGCATGGGAAACTATGGTCAAGGTGCTGATAACAGTGATTTAGTGGATAGAATATCAGACTTGGAAAATAAAATAAGAACTGGAGCTATTTCGTCAAACAGTGTGAGTTCGGCAAATGCAGAGCAACAAAAAGGCAATGGTGGAAATGGTTATGATAATGGGAAGCCAAATCAAAAAGGTAATTCTGGATTAAGTGGTACAGGGACTGGCGCTAAAAGAAAAAGCACAGATTATTCGCAGCTGGAGGTTTGGGGAGAGGTAATTTCAGAATTGAAATCCAGAGGTAGAATGAGGCTTGTGACTTATCTTGCAGAAACAAAAGCAGTTGCTGCCGATGAGTCAACTGTTATGGTGGTATTTCCGTCAAATGTGTGTTCGCTCAAGAGCTGTGTAACAAAACCAGAAGATATTCAAATTTTAGAAGATATTATAAGTGAGAAGCTATCACAAAAAGTTCGAGTGAAGGTTGTGGACGAAGAGACGCTGGAAAGTTTAGCTCCATTTAAGGCCTCCATTAAAAAGGATACACAAAAAGATGAGTTGCTAGAATTTTCTGGCAGTAAGTTGAATGAACACCTTGATATAATAGACGAATAAGATATAATATTATAGGATGTGTTTAGAGGAAAGAATCTCTTCACACCTATACTAATAAAATATAAAATATGAATTTAAATAAAAAAAATTTTTAACGATTATAGGAGGAAGAAAATATGGCAAGAGGCGGATTTCCAGGAGGCGGTTTTGGAGGCGGAGGCTTCGGTGGTGGAAACCTAAATAATTTGATGAAGCAAGCTCAAAAGATGCAAAAGGATATGGAAAAAGCTCAACAGGAGCTAGAAGGCAAAACAGTTGAGGTTTCTGTTGGAGGCGGTGCAATAAATATTATTGCTACTGGTAAAAAGGAAATAAAGGAAATAACTATAAAACCTGAGGTTGTTGATCCAGATGATGTTGAAATGCTTCAGGACTTGATAATGAGCGCTGTAAATGAAGCACTCAGAAAAGCTGACGAGCTAAAAGAATCAGAGATGGGAAAAATAACTGGCGGATTAGGTGGAATGCCAGGGCTATTTTAAATAGTAAAATAGATGCCTAAAGAGTTTTTTCAAAGCTTAGGGAAAGTTGAGTTATTAAAATGGATTATTATGCGGTTCCTATTGCAAAGCTTGTGGAGGAGTTTCAGAAACTACCTGGTATTGGTCACAAGTCGGCCCAAAGGCTGGCTTTCCATATCATTAATATGCCTAATGAGAAGGTTCAAGGGCTTGCAAATTCAATATTAGAGGCAAAGCAAAAGACTAAATATTGCTCGGTATGCAGCAACCTTACTGATGTGGACCCCTGCACCCTTTGTAGCAGTACCTCAAGAGATAAATCTTCAATCTGTGTTGTACAGGATGCAAGAGATGTAGTAGCAATGGAGCGTACTCGGGAATTCAAGGGCTTGTATCATGTTTTGCAGGGAGCTATTTCGCCTATGCAGGGTATCGGCCCCGGAGATATACGTATAAAGGAATTACTTAAAAGGCTTGGAGACGGGGAGGTTAAAGAAGTTATTCTTGCAACTAACCCAAATGTTGAGGGTGAAGCCACCGCAATGTATATTTCCAAGCTTATAAAGCCCCTAGGCGTTAAAACCACCAGAATAGCTCATGGCATTCCTGTAGGCGGTGATTTGGAATATGCAGATGAGGTTACACTGGCTAAAGCTTTTGAGGGCAGACGGGAGATATAGGGAATATAAAGGCCATGTGAAACAAAAACAAAGCCTGTTCACACACAAACAAAGTTGTATCAAAAGTAAATAAAGTCATATCATGAGCCACTCCCAATGTCGACCCAAAGCCGACTGCAGGGGTGGCTTTTTTGAGAAAACCACCGAGAATATAGTTGATTAATACAAGAAATAGCCATTGATAACAAAGGAAAATTGAGAATAAAAGATTGATGGATTAGTTACGGTTGCATATTCAATCTATATTAGAATCATAGATTACATGGCAGTGCAAGTGCTGAACCTGTTGGAATGACCCCAAATACATTTCCACCTTACATGCTCCCTTTTGATTAATAATTTCTTCCGAAGCAATTCTAATCGCAGACAAGAATTCTAACTTAAGTTCGCTATCAGAATCAGATAAATCAAATATTGTCGGTATATGCTGTTTGGATATTATTATAATATGAACCTCAGCATATGGCTTGGTGGAATGAAATGCTAAAACATTATCAGATTCATAGACTATTTTCAATATATCTCTTTCCGAAGCCAGATTGGACACTAATTTACAGAAAAGACATTCTTGGTTATTCATTATCTAATTCCTCCATCTACTAAATATTTCAATTATACCAACAAATATGGATTCTATTCAGTTTCACATTTATAATATCAATACTTTTACACATAGTCAAATAAAGAAGATAAACTTGTTTGTGTAGCGTTTTGAATTCTGTCTATGCACAAAATAGACAATATACGTCAGAACCTGCAAGGTTCATATAATAATTAGCACAACGCATTAATTTATCTCGCTGTGCTAATTTATTTTGAACTGAAACTGCAGGTGATGATGGAAATATATTAATATGAGTTGTTGTTCTCAAGCACAATTTACCTTATATATGAGTGGATAAATCTAAAGAAAAGTTTAACAAAATAATAAGGTTAAACTAAGTCCATATGTTCTTAAATATAAAAGATAAGGGGAAACAGTGCTATGATAAAGAGAGTTAACATTTTGAGTATTGATAAGAATCAAATTGTAAAGATAAATGAAGTGGGACCAGATGTATATAGCTTTTTTGTTAATTTATCCATAAATCCAAGTCAAGAATGGAAGGGTTGTTTTAGAAATGAGTGGGAAAAACAACAGAATAATTTGATGATGCCTGAAGTGCTTTCAACTTCCGCAAGTATACAGATTTTGTTTAAGCTTGGAGAGAATCTTCAAACATATATAAATGAATTGATAACAGTGGTTGATAAATGCAATGATTTTGTTTGGCAATGTGATGTAGATAAAGCGAAAAGGTTAGCAGAAATGCGAAAGAAGGAAACTGATAAACTTCTGAATATTGCAGCCTTGAAAGAAGAATTAAAAGCGGTTACACTAAATTAAATGATAAAAGAGATTTTTGAGAACATGAGCATTTTGAAAATATCTTGACTGTATTATCTGTATATGATAATTTAAGAACATAGCAAAGTCATTTGCAAATGATTTTAAGCTAAAAATTTGAAATAATTAAAATGACTGCAAAAAATTCAAAGTGTATAGCCCTTAAAAAAGGTATTAGTTTGTATTTAAGGGCTGAAGCTTAAAAGTATTTGCTTTTTAGAAAGGATGGTTTTGATGTCGGTAAGTATTGTAATGGTGATTTTCAACTAAATATAGTTGGAGAGAACATTATTAGTAAAATAGAGTAGATACTCTTTACTATTGGCATAAGCAATTTTGGCTTACAAAATTGTCTTAGTCTTATTTGTGTTCTCACAAAGACATTACCTTACAGACTGCTTAAAACCTTTCGGATTATATTGCTTAAATACCGGAATTATTAGTGTATGGCGCGGCATGTTTGATTGTCGGGCTTTTTTTGTGTAACAAAAGCAATTTTTATATTCGATGAACCCGCAGGAGCATTCTGCCTTTATAGGTAAGGAGTGTCTTATCCTGCGGGTTTTTTAGCGTTCTTCATGTATTTGTTAAGCAATACCTAGTAAGTGCGTATAGTTATAAAGAATACAATTCAATAGTCAATAGGAGGTGAAAGTCCATGTCAGGTTATATTGTTTACAGTGAGTAGGACATGGGCATAATTATGAAAAATATGAAGAGAATGTATGAAAATTTAGAATTTAATAAGATACTTGATATACTTGAGGAACAGGCATTATCAGATGATGCCAGAATTAGGATAAAAAAGCTGGAACCTTATCTTTCTGAAGCTGAAGTTACAAGACACTTGAATGAAACAACAGAGGCAAAGCTGATAATAGAGCATTATGGGAATCCACCACTGTCTGCTATGAAGGATTTGAAGAAATCACTGTCTATACTTGGCAAGGGAACTTTTCTTTTGCCGGAGCAATTAGAAGGTATAGCACAGTTCCTTATAGCCTGTAGAAGATTAAAGGCATACTTGAAAAATGCAGAGGGTTCCTTTGCAGCAGTAGCCCTATATGGGAACTCAATATATACAATGACAGAGGTTGAGGAAGAAATAAGTCAAGCAGTACGAGGGACTCAACTTGATGAAAAAGCCTCCCCATTACTTGCAAGCATAAGAAGGAAAATTGAAAGCTCTGAAATGCAGATAAAGTCAAAATTAGAATCTCTTCTGAGAAATAATAAAAACTGGTTTTCTGAGGGCTTTGTGGCAGTTCGCAATGGACATTACACTCTGCCAGTTAAAAGAGAATATAAAAATAATATCGCAGGAACAGTAATTGATATTTCTCAAAGTGGAAGCACATGTTTTGTTGAACCGTCAGCTGCCAGAAGGCTGCAGGAGGAGATGGCTTTATTACACATTGAGGAAGAAAATGAAGTAAGGCGTATATTATTTGCATTAACAGCACTTGTAGAAGAGAATTTACCATTTATAAATATTAATATTGAAACTATGGAATGTCTGGATTTTATATTTGCTAAAGCAAATCTAAGTTTAGCGATGAAAGCAGTTCCCCCTCCAGTTTTATCTAGAAGAGAAATAAAGATAAAATCAGGGAGACATCCTCTGCTAAAGGCTGAAACAGTAGTTCCTCTTGACTTTCATATTGGAGGCAAGGTACAGGGCGTAGTCATTACTGGACCAAATACTGGAGGGAAAACAGTCGCACTTAAAACCATTGGTCTTTTGTCATTGATGGCGCAAAGCGGTCTTCATGTGCCAGCAGAAGAGGGGTATTTTACAATGAATAATTATGTGCTCTGTGATATTGGAGATGGTCAAAGTATAACAGAGAATTTGTCTACCTTTTCATCTCACATTACAAATATAATTGAGATATTAAAGGTGGCAGACCAAGAGTCGTTGGTTTTATTAGATGAACTGGGTTCAGGTACTGATCCTGCGGAGGGAATGGGTTTGGCAATTGCTATTTTAGAAGAGCTTAATAATAAGAAATGCCTTTTTGTAACAACAACACATTACCCTGAGATAAAGGATTATGCCAAATCAGTGGATGGGTTGATTAATGCAAGAATGGCCTTTGACCGCCAAAACTTGATGCCGCTATACAAGCTGGAAGTAGGAGAGGCAGGAGAAAGCTGCGCCTTGTATATAGCAAAACGATTGGGACTACCTCAAAGAATGATTGATAGAGCCAGCCTCGCTGCATATGGTAATAATGAAGGCTGTGATAATGCTTCAAGGTATTCTTTATCAGCACCTGATTTGGAGAGTGAGTACAATTCAATAGCTATACAAAAAATAAAGAAACAGGAAACAAAAAAAGCTTCTGAAATGCCTCGAAGTATGAAATTTAATATTGGTGATAGTGTTATTGTATATCCTCAAAAAACGATAGGCATTGTGTATAAAAGAGCTAATGAAAAGGGAGAGATTGGAGTACAGATAAAAAAACAAAAGTTATTAATTAACCATAAGAGGATAAAGCTGCATATAGCTGCAAGTGAGCTGTATCCTGAGGATTATGATTTTTCCATTATATTTGATACTGTCACAAATAGAAAAGCGAGGCATAAAATGGAATCTAGGCATAACCCTAATTTAGTTATTGAAACGAAAAGCAATGAATAGTGTAGACTAAAGGGGCTGTTGCAAAACGACATTTTCTGTATACCGATGTCTTATTGCAAGAAATAGTAGCAGTAGCAATATATATCTAATTCCGAAGCTCGGTTGGAAATTGATGCTGGATATACTAGGTGAAGAACAAGTATTGTAGCCGGCACAGCGAAAGTAAGCAGCTGTAAGTATTACATCAAGACAGGATGCCTTGTGTTATACGGTCGGCGGAAGTGCTTGTTTTGCAATAGCCCGTCCATATAAAAATTGTCTCAAATGCTTGAACTGTAATTGACTTTTATTGCAGACAATTTGGTATTGGTGTAATATAATACTATACTATTAATAACTCAAACTTTGCGCATTAAAATATAAAAATTTCTACAATGCCTGATATTACAAGTTGAAAAGTTTGAGTTGATAATACATAGAATATAAGCACATATTGGAGGCAATACGGTGAACGAACTAATTTACATTACTGGTCATAAAAACCCGGATACAGATTCTGTTTGCTCTGCTATCGCATATGCAGAACTAAAAAAACGACATTCAATAGATGCCGTTCCAATTAGAATAGGGGATATAAATAAAGAAACTGAATTTGTATTGAAATATTTTGGGGTGGAAGTACCGGAGTATAGAGAAACAGTTAGAACTCAAGTATCGGACTTAAATATGGATATTATTAATCCTGTATCAGAGGATATTTCAGTAAAAGCCGCATGGAGCATAATGCAAAAGAACAACATAAAGGTTTTGCCGGTAGCAGATATAAATGGAAAACTTTTGGGTGTAATTACTTTGACTGATATTACCACCAGCTACTTAGACGCTATGGATAATAGCATTTTAGCTGCCAGTAATACCCCTCTAGGGAATATTATAGATACTCTCAATGCAAGACTTATTTGCGGGGATGAAGATAAGTTTAAAGCAAATGGAAAAGTTGTAGTTGCAGCAATGACGGCGGATGAAATGGAGCCCTTTGTTGAAAAAGGCGACATTGTTATACTCGGTAATAGAAAGGATAGTCAGATAAAGGCTATTGAAATAGGCGTAAGTTGCATGATATTGACTTGCGGATGCCAGATATCTGAAGATGTTGTTCAACTTGCAAAAGAAAAGGAATGTATTGTTTTAGAAACAGCTTATGATACACTCATGGCTGCTAGATTCATAAATCAAAGTATACCAGTAAGCCATATAATGACCAAAAAACAATTAGTTTGCTTTAATTTGCACGATTTTACTGAGAATATAAAGGACAAAATGTTAAAGACCAGATATCGAAGCTACCCAGTTGTTGATGATAATGGAGTTGTAAAAGGATTTGTTTCAAGATATCATTTGATTTCTCAAAGAAAGAAAAAAGTCATTCTTTTAGATCACAACGAAAAATCACAGACAATAGATGGGATAGAACAAGCAGATATTTTGGAGATAATAGATCATCACAGAATAGGGGATATTCAAACCAACTATCCTATTTATTTTAAAAATGATGCTGTTGGAAGTACAGCTACACTAATCGCCAATATGTATTTTGAAAATGGTCTAAACCCATCAAAGAGTATTGCGGGTATTTTGTGCGCAGCCATTATTTCTGATACCTTGCAGTTCAAGTCACCAACAAGCACATATGCTGACGAGTTAGCTGCAAGTAAGCTTGCTAAAATAGCAGATATACATCTTGAAGAATTTGCAACAGCATTATATAAAGCAAGTGCATCATTAGAGGGTATGAGCCCTCAGACAATACTTGATTATGATTTCAAGGACTTTGTATTTAATAAATATAAGATAGGCATAGGACAAATAAATTCAAGTGATTCAGAAGCCTTTAAGAAGGTTAAGGACAGTCTTCTTGTCCATATGAAAGCTGTAAAGGAAAACAAGGGTTATAGATTAGTGCTCTTAATGGTAACTGATATCATTAACGAAGGCTCTGAAATATTATTTGTGGGAGATGATGGGGCTCTTATAGAAAAGGCATTTAACATTAAAGGAAATGAAGGCTGTGCATTCCTAAAGGGTGTTGTATCCAGGAAGAAACAGATTATACCAATACTATCGAGTACCATTCAAAGAGAAATGCTATAAGGAAGGCTTACTGAACGATATTATGGTTCTTATAGTGAGTTTCAACCGCTCGTAGTTTTTTATACTGCTTTGCATTTCAATTGTCGCATTTGAAAAAATTGGGTGTAGGAGACTTTATCAATTATAAGTTCATTGATAATTCTCCTACACCCATAGTAATTTATGTGAAAAAAGTCAATTTCTAATTTGTAATTTCTAATTCGTGTATAAACCCAGAGTGGGGAGCTTAATACAGCCCATAAGTTTCGTTTACATCAATAACAAACATGATTCCATTACCGGGGTCATCAAGTTTAAGTTCTGACCTGATTGATGCAATAATTGGCTCAACCTTGCTGATTTCTGCCACAATTAAAACAATCTCTTTTTCAGGCTCAATCTCCATAGAAAATAGACGACTTGTTTCATGAATTCCAGAGCCACGTGAGTTAATAATTGTTCCGCCTCTAGAGCCTGCTTTTATAGCAGCTTCAATAGCAGACTCAGCTTTGCCTTTATCTACAATTACAAAAATAGCCTTATGCATGGTATTTTTAACACCTCTACTCTCTATATTGTTATAATAGCTGCAGTTTCTTGTTCCGAAAAGACCGCTTACAGGGATACTAAATGCTATACCGTGATGGGGTTTATCAAAACGGAATTCTTTATCTAGTGCACTGAGAGCATTATTAGCAATTTTTTTTTCTCCTATCATAAGTGCGATTTCTTTTCTAATATCGGATAAATCTAAAAGCTTTAACAAGTGATTCCGTGAGGTGCCTTTTCCTAAAAAAACTGTACCTCCGGAAACGCCCTTTTGTTTAGCACTTTTAACAACCTTACTGCCCATACCATAGTTTACTATTAAAAATAATAACTCAAGATCGTTAAATTTATTGTCAGGAATGTTTTCCACTATTTTTAAGACCTCCTTTTACAGATTTAATTTTGTAGATAAGGCCTAGCGCTTGTAAAGTTATCAATGGAGTAAGTGCTACCATTGCTATTACACCGAATCCATCAACTAACACATTTGCGCCTTCAATTCTGTCTGCAGTACCTTGAGCAAAAGCTAATATAAAGGTGGCTGTCATAGGTCCCGAAGCAACCCCTCCTGAATCAAACGCAATACCTACAAATAGTTTTGGTGCAAAATATGTCATTACTATAGCTATTATATAACCTGGAAGAAGATAATGCCATAGTTGAATTTCAGGAATAATTATTCGTATCATCGAGAGTGCTACAGCGAAGCCAACACCAATGGAAAGTGCAACCAATACAATTTTTTTCTTGACATATCCGCTGGTTACATCTTCTATCTGATTAGTTAAAACGTGAACAGCTGGCTCTGCCAATATAGTTAGTAAACCTAATATGAAGCCAATGATAATAACAATTGACTTATTTTCAAATGATGCTAATTTATAGCCTATTACACTACCTACGTCCATAAAACCTGCATTTACACCTACTAAAAACAGCACTAATCCAATAAAGGTATAAACAAGGCCCTTTAAAATCTTTATAAATGCTTTTTTATTTAATTTAAAGGATACTTTTTGAAAAACTAAGAAAATGATTAGCATGGGAAGTAGCGCTATAAAAATTTCTTTTGATATTATAGGTATTTCCTCAATAAAATTTGATATTATAGAATTTGATTCCGGTAGTTTGAAATCAATATCTCCTGTCATTTTATCTGTTTTTGATAGTATATTCATAATCATAACTGCTATTATAGCACCAGTAGATGTGATAGCAACCAAACCGAAACTATCTTTTTCAGAAGCTTTACTATCCTTCTTCAAAGAAGAGGTACCAATAGCTAAAGCCAAAATAAATGGAACTGTTAATGCGCCAGTTGTTGCGCCAGAAGCGTCAAAGGAAATTGCCAAGAACTCACGGGAAGTAAATATAGCTAAGGCAAATATTATTAGATATAAAATGGTTAGCATTTTATATAAAGGGAAATTGTATACTATTCTAACAAGTCCCAACGAAAGTAAAATAGCAATACCAATAGAAACGACTACTACAATGCTGAATTTAGATATCAAACCTGATGTAACGAAATCTACTTGATTTGCCAATATGTGCAAATCAGGCTCGGCAATTGAAATTAAAAATCCAAGTATTACGCCTGCTACAACTACTATCCAAACTTTATTGGACTTAGTAAGACTTGAACCCATTAGGTTACCGATAGGAGTAATGCCTATATCTACACCGAATAAGAATATAGATAAGCCTATAACTATAAAAAATGCTCCCAGAATAAATCTAATTAGAATGGGTGTTTCAAGGGGTGTAACAATGAAATGTAGTATTAAAACTATGACTGTGATTGGAAGTACTGATGACAGAACTTCTTTTACCTTTTCAATTAATACATTCAAATACGATCCACTTCCTTTCTCTTTTTATGTTTATATTTTAAGTAAAACAAAACTTTGGTATTTTCAAGAAAGTTTTTACTAAAGACAAGTATTGTATGTATTTTTGCTATTGTCCTTAGTATAAAAACTGTAAACATATGTAACTATAAATATGTGTCAGCTCAGCTTTAGATATTTTTGTCAGTGAAGCGTATATTTGAGGTAAAGCTAATATCAATTTATTATAACCTGCGGTAAAATAATTATCCTGTCATAGAAACTGGATAAAAACAAAACTTTTACTTTAATGGTGTTGATTTCTCTTACTGATTAAAAAATCTATAAAATGACTTACCTCTTCAAGTTCCTTCTCATTAAGGAATTGTATTTTGTAAAGCTTGAGAGTTAACTCTGAGCTGTTTTCTGCTTCATCGGTATATCCTGCAGTTCTCATTAGTTCCTCAAAATTTATATTAAGGGCATGGGATATAGCTTTTAAAACAAGGGGTGATGGTTTTTTTCGCTCTCCGCTTTCCAACCTGGATATTTCTGTATGACTTAAATTTGCTATTTTTGCAAGCTTTCTAATGGAGAGATTTTTGAAAGCTCTTTGTTCAGAAATATATTTTCCTAAAGTATTCATAGGACATCCCCTTCGATATCTAGTATATCTTATTTATTTTTATAGTATCACAAAGTGGAACCATTAGGCAACAAATTTCAAAAAATGGTGACAATAAGTTGTGCTATGGTGGTTGATATTTTGAGTTTCCCCATTTTTGAGAGTACCTATTTAAAATGCTAGAAGATAGGTGCATGGGGATAAAATGAGCTTTTT